>CANRSD010000011.1 GCA_947642355.1 uncultured Clostridia bacterium | reverse complement strand
AGCAATTGATAGACCACTTCGTCCATTATTTCCAAAAGATTTTAGAAATGATGTAGTTATAGATTGTTTAGTATTGTCAGTTGAGCAAGATTGCTCACCTGAAATATGTGCAATGATTGGTGCATCTTGTGCTCTTTCAATATCAGATATACCATTTGGTGGGCCAACAGGAGCAGTAGCAGTTCGGATATGTTGATGGACAAGTTGTTATAAATCCAACAGAAGAACAAAGAAAAGATACGAAATTGACTTTAACATTAGCTGGAACAATTGATAAAATAGCTATGATAGAAGCAGGAGCAGATGAGCTACCAGATAATAAAATGCTTGAAGCTATAAAAATAGCACATAAAGAAATAAAGAAAATTTGTGAATTTATTACAAATATAAAAAATGAGATAGGAAAGCCAAAATTTGAATATAAGTCATTTAGTGTTAATGAAGAAATATATAAGATTATTTCAGAAGAATTTAAAGATAGAATGTATAAAGGAGTTCAAACACCAGATAAAATAGAAAGAGATATCAACATGGATAAATTAAAATCTGATGTTGAAGAATGGTATTTAACAAAATTTGGTGAAGAAAAGTTAGAAGAAGATAAATCTCAAATTGCTGATAGTTTATATAAATTAGAGAAGAAAACAGTTAGAGAAATGATACTTAAAGAACATAAAAGAGTTGATGGAAGAGGAATTTATGATATAAGGGAGTTATCTTGTGAAGTGGGATTAATTCCTAGGGTTCATGGAAGTGGATTGTTTTCTAGGGGAAGAACTCAAGTATTATCAATAACAACACTTGGTGCTAAAAGTGAAGAACAGATATTAGATGGATTGGATAATGAAGAAAGTAAAAGATATATGCATCAATATAATTTTCCTGGATATAGTGTGGGAGAAGCAAAACCATCTCGTGGACCTGGCAGAAGGGAAATAGGTCATGGAGCATTGGCTGAAAAAGCTTTAGTTCCAGTACTTCCAAGTATTGAAGAATTTCCTTATACAATAAGAGTAGTATCTGAAATTTTAAGTTCAAATGGTTCTACATCACAAGGAAGTATTTGTGCATCAACTCTTAGTTTGATGGATGCAGGAGTTCCTATAAAGAAGCCTGTTGCAGGTATTTCAACAGGTTTAATTACTGATGAAGAGGATCCAAACAATTATGTTGTAATTACTGATATACAAGGAATAGAGGATTTCTTTGGAGATATGGACTTTAAAGTAGGTGGAACTAAAGATGGGATTACAGCTATACAAGTTGATATTAAAGTTGATGGATTGTCATATGAAATAATTGAAGAAGCTTTTGAAAGAACTAGAAAAGCTAGAAATTATATTTTAGATGAGATTATGGCTCCTCAAATATCTGAGCCTAGAAAAGAAGTATCAAAATATGCTCCAAAAATTATAGGAATGAAAATTAATCCTGATAAAATAAAAGATGTTATAGGAAGTGGTGGAAAAGTTATTAATAAAATAATTGAAGAAACAGGAGTTAAAATTGATATAGAAGATGATGGAAGTATATTTATTTATTCAGATGAGAATAGCAAAGCAATAGATGCTCAAGGTATGATTGAAGAAATAGCAAGAGAAATTGAAATACGGTGGAATTTATACTGGAAAGGTAGTTAAAATAGCTACTTTTGGAGCTTTTGTTGATATTGGTGGAGGTAAAGAAGGATTACTTCATATATCAAAAATTGCAAATGAAAGAGTGAATAAAGTAGAAGATTACTTTAAGATTGGAGATGAAGTTACTGTTAAAGTAGTAGATATTGATGATCAAGGAAAAATCAGTTTAACTAGAAAAGATTTATATTCAGAATAAAAATTTAAGATTTCCTTAAATTAATAAAAAACATTGAACTAATTTAAATATCTTGGTATAATATATAAAGTAAGAGAGTTTATATTAAAGATAAAAAGGGAGTAAATGATGAAATATTTATATATTCTTCAGCAAGCTTTAGTATGGTTACTTATGATTTTTTGGATTTATCAATTAATTATTGGTTTTTGTTCTTTAGTTAAAATAAAAGATAAACCATTAATTATAAATAAAAAACATAAGTTTATGGCAATTATACCAGCTCATAATGAAGAAGTAGTGATAAGAAGTTTAATAAATAGTTTGAAAGAACAAGATTATCCAAAAGAGTTATATGATATATATGTAATTGCTGATAATTGTACAGATAAAACCGCAAGTATTGCTAAAGAGACTGGAGCAATAGTATATGAAAGATTTGATGAAAAACACAAAACTAAAGGATATGCATTAAATTGGTTTTTAGATAAAAAAATTAAAGAAAATGCAGATTATGATGCTTTTTGTGTATTTGATGCAGATAATATTGTTGATAAAAATTTTTTAAATGCTATGAATAAAAAATTGTGTCAAGGGGAATCCGTAGTACAAGGGTATAAAGATATAAAAAATCCTACAGATTCATGGATATCAGCAGGATATGCATTGTTTTATTGGACACAACATAAATTTTATCATTTAGCAAGATATAATTGTGGATTATCTCCACTTATGAATGGAACAGGTTTTATGGTTAAATTTGACTTAATAAAAGAAACAGGATGGAATACCAAAACTCTTACAGAAGATATAGAATTTTCACTTATAAATATAGCAAAAGGAAATAAACTTCGGATGGGCAACAGATGCTATTGTATATGATGAGCAACCTACAACTTTTAGTCAAAGTTGGAATCAACGTACAAGATGGACTGTAGGTCATATGCAATGTTTTAGATATTATACTAAAGATTTAGCAAAAGGGGTTAAAGAAAATAAAACATTAATGAATTTTGATGGGTTGCTATATATAATGTGCATACCAGTATTTATAATTTCATTAATATTAATTATAATTAATATTATATTATACTTATTATCACAAATGACTTTTGGATTAATGATATTAAATGTTTTGAAATATTTAGTTTTAGCATATATATTGTTGGTTTTAACAGCGTTAGCAACTCTTATTGTTGAGAAACGTTCAATAAAGAAAATGATTAAAGGAATAATAACATTTCCAATTTTTATGGCATCATGGTCACTAATTAATTTTGTATGTTTATTTAGAAGAAATACAAAATGGGATAAAATTGATCATGTGCGTAATATAGATATTAAAGAAATAAATTAATTAAAAAATGCAGAAATTTATATTTCTGCATTTTTGTAGATTTAAGAAGAAAAATTATAATTATAAAAATAAGTATTATTAAATCCTTACAAAACTACTTGTAAAAATGTAAAAAAAATGATAATATCATATAGTAAAAAATACAAGGGAGAAACATATATGCAAAAGATAAGTAAAAAAAATGATGGGATTACTTTGATAGCATTAATTATAACAATAATATTAATTCTTGTTTTAGTTGCAGTTACTATTAATTATAGTATTACTACAATTAATGAATCAAAGAATGATAAAGTAGAAGGAGAACTTTCAATGGTTCAAGCATCTTTGATTCAACAGTATGTTCTTATGCAAACTAAAGAAAAAGATGGTAAAATAGCTACTGAGATAACTGAAGATGTAGTTCTAAAAAATGATGTAGGAAGGCCACAGGAGCTTGTTGGTACAAGACTTGCTACTTTAACAGAATTAATATCAAATGATTTTACAGAATATTTAGTTGATTATACTAAAGAAAATATGACATATGAAGAATATTATTATTTATTAAATGAAGAGGATTTACAAAAACTTGGAATATTAAATGATAGTGTAGCTGTTACAAAAGGTTATAAACGAGTGTATATAGTAAATTATTCAACTGGTGAGGTTTTTGATATGACAAATAAAAAATACTATGTAACAGAAGAAAATTCAACTGAAAATGGAAATTCTATATATATTAATGGTACTATAAATTCTAAAAGTAATCAAACAACATATAATTTTACTGATGAATAGGAGTGGCTTTATGATTAACATTAAAGATGAATTACAAAAGATATTAAATGATGAGGATATTTTGATTAATGAACCTATGAAAAATCATACATCATTTAAAATTGGAGGACCAGCAGATTATTTTGTTACAATAAAAGATATAGATTCTTTGATAAAAATTCGGAGAGTTTGCTAAAAAATTAAATATTCCTATAACAGTTATAGGAAATGGAAGTAATTTATTGGTTCTAGATAAAGGAATAAGAGGAATTGTAGTTAGATTAAAATTTAATAAGATTGAAATTTTAAAAGAAAGAAATAAAGTTATTGTTTCAGCTGATGTACCAGTTAGTAAGCTTTCAAGAATGTGTGCAAAAGAAGGACTTTCAGGTTTGGAATTTTTATCTGGAATACCAGGTACAGTAGGCGGAGCTGTAAAAATGAATGCAGGTGCATATGGTTCTGAAATAAAAAATGTTTTAACAAAAGTAAAGTGCTTAGATGAAAATGGAAATATAAAAGAATTTTTAAATAATGAGTTAGAATTTGGATATAGAAAAAGTATATTTTGTTATAAGAAATATATTATTTTGGAAACAGAAATTTTATTAATTAGAGATGTACCAGAAAATATATATTTAAGGATAAATCAGATGATGGAAAGTAGGCAAGAGAAACAACCTATAGAATATCCATCAGCAGGAAGTACTTTTAAAAGAATGGATAATATGATAACAGCAAAATTAATTGATGAATGTGGTTTAAAGGGTTTTAGTATAGGAGATGCAAAAATTTCTGAAAAACATGCTGGATTCATTATTAATAATGGAAATGCAACAGCAGAAGATGTGTTGAAATTAGTGGATTATGTAAAAAAAGAAGTTTACAAAAGATTTAATAAGGAAATAGAATTAGAAGTTATAATTATGGGAGAATAGTATCGAGTTTTTGGAGAGGATAATATATGAAATCTTTTTTAGAATGGTTTAAAGCTAGTACAAAAGTCAAAAGGTGGATATTTTTAATAGTTCTAGGGATAGCTCTTACTTGTTATGGTTTTACACAAATTCTTGTTAAAGATGTAGCTAAACCAGAGGAAGTAGGAAAAATTGTAGCAGAGTTCGTAGTTCGGATTTGTATTTATAATAATTGGAATTATATTTATTCAAAAAAGAAATTTAGAAATATTAATAGAAGCAAATGATGGGGCATCTGAAAAAGGGAAAAAAGCTAAAGTAAATATAAAATCTTTAATATTTAATAGAAAAGTATATGATGAAGGTCCAAAAGTTGTAGTTATAGGTGGCGGAGAAGGAATGAATATGGTTATTAGTGGTTTAAAAAAATACACTAATAATATAACAGCAATAGTTACTATGTCAGATTATGGAGAAGCACCAACTAAATCTAGAGAAGCATTAGAAATGCTACCACTAAATGATATAAAAGGTAGTATAGTTGCTTTATCTGATAGAGAAGATTTAATGAATAAACTTATGAATTTAAATTTTAAAGATTATAGGTTAAAAGATTTAAATTTTGGGGATATTTATTTATTAGCTATGAGTGAACTTTATGATAATTTATCAGGAGCCATTCAAAAAAGTACAGAAGTTTTAAACATTACAGGAAGTGTTTTACCAGTGACATTAGATGAGATTACTATTTGTGCAGAATTAGCAGATGGAACAACTGTTGAAAAACGAAGTCAGATACCAGAAATGGTAACAAAAAAGGTAGAAGCTATAAATAGAGTATATATTAGTCCATCAAATTGTAAACCTGCACCAGGAGTATTAGAGGCTATAAATGAAGCAGAAGCAATAGTAATAGGACCAGGAAGTTTATATACTAATGTTTTGCCAAATTTATTAGTGAAAAATGTTGCCAAAGCTATAAAAGAAAGTAAAGCAATAAAATTGTATGTTTCTAATATAATGACAGAACCTGGACAAACAGATAATTATACTTTATCAGATCATATAAAAGCTATACATTCACATTTAGGAAAAGGAGTTATAGATTGTTGTTTAGCAGATACATCTGATTTAATACCAGAGTATGTTAGAAAATACAATCAAGAAGGTGCGGAGGTAGTTGAACTTGATACTTCAAAAGTTACATCTCAAGGAGTTAAATTAATTAAAAGAGATATATCTAAAATACATTCTGGTTTTATAAGACATGATTCTAATAAAGTTGCTAAGATAATTATGGAACTTATTTGTAATGAACTTAAATTTAAAGATATGCAAAATGATACAGAATATTTATTAATAGAATCAGTTTTAAAAAGTCAGAAAAAGTATTTAACTAAACAAACTAAAAATAATAATAAGCAAAAAAATATTGTAAAAAAAGCTACGAAGAAGGTAAAAGGTAAAGAGAAAGAAAAAAGAAGAAGTAAATTTGCTACAAAATATAAAGATAGAGTTCAATCTATTCAAAATACAGATGCTCAGATTAAAGAAAATAGAAGAATAGCAGAAGAAATAGCAAAAATGGAAACTAAATTAGATAAAAAAAATAAAGTTAAATCAAAAGCTAAAAATAAATAGGAGTTAAAGAATACAAATGAAAATAAGTAAAAAAGATTTAGAGTTAAAACAAGGAATTCAAAAAGAATGGGTAATTACAAATGGACTTGGAGCAATTTGTTCGTCTACTGTAATAGGAGCAAACACTAGAAGATATCATGGTTTGCTAGTTGCACCACTTTTACCACCAGCAAGAAGACATTTATTAATTTCTAAATTAGATGAAAGTATAAAAATTGGAGATGATACTTTTAACTTATATACTAATATTTGTGAAAATTATGTTTCAGAAGGATTTAAGTTTTTAGAGAGTTTTGAAAAAGAATATATACCTATTTTTAATTATTTAGTTAAAGGTGTAAAAATAGAGAAAAAAATTTCTATGGTATATGGAAGAAATACAGTTGTAGTAACGTATAGAATTGAAAACAAGAAAGAAAGAGCAAAACTTACATTAACTCCTGTTATTAATCTTAGAGATTTTCATAGTTTATCTACTGGAGGGTATTTTTATTTAAAACAAAAAGTAGATAAAAGCAAAGTACGTGTAGAAGTGAATGAAAATGCTTCAACACCAATATATATGTATATAAAAGATGCAAATTATATAGTTCATGAAAATGATATATTTCAAAATATGTATTACTTAAAAGAAGATGAAAGAGGATTTTATCCAGAGGAAAATCTAGCTGTTTCAGGAAGATTTGAACTTTATATAGAACCAAATGAAGTAAAAGAGATTACTTTTGTAGGCTCTTTAGAAGATAATATTGAAGAAATAGATGGATTTAAAGTAATAGAAAAAGAAATAAATAGATTAAATAAAATTATTGAAAATGCGGATCTTATAGTAGAAAAAGATAAAATGCTAAAAAAGGAGAAAGAGTATAATGAATTTATAAAAACTATGATAATTGCAGCAGATAATTTTGTAATTAAAAGACCATCATTTGGAACTCATTCACTTTTAGCAGGTATTCATTGGTTTTTGGATTGGGGTAGAGATGCATTTATTTCTTTTGAGGGACTACTTTTAGTTACTAAAAGGTTTGATATAGCAAAAGATGTATTACTTACATTTACTCGTGATATAAAATTTGGACTAGTTCCAAATGGATATTCTGGTTTTGATAATAGACCATTATATAATAGTGTAGATGCATCACTTCTATTATTTGAACAAGTAAATAAATATTTAAAATATACTAAAGATTATGATTTTATCAAAGATAATATTTATGAGAGTTTGATTACTATAATTACAAACTATAGTAAAGGTATAGATTTAGATAATAATAATATTTATATAGATAAAGATGGACTTTTAGTGTCTGGTACTGAGAATACACAAAATACTTGGATGGATGTTAAGATAAATGATTTTGCAGTTACACCTAGAAATGGTAAGGTTGTTGAAATAAATGCATTATGGTATAATGCTTTGAAAACATTAGAGATGCTAGCTAAGAAGTTTAATGATGGTGAAGTAGAAGATGTTTGTAAAAAGGTTGCTACTAAACATAAGAAAGTATTTAATACTAAGTTTTATAATGAAAAGAAAAAATGCTTGTTTGATGTTTTGGGAGACTCTAAAGTAAGACCAAATCAGTTATTTGCATTAAGTTTAACATATCCAGTTATGGATTTAAAATCACAAAAAGCTATAGATGTATTTAATACTGTTACTGATAAATTATTGTTAAAACATGGACTTAGAACTTTAGCTAAAACAGAAAAAGAATATATAGCTGTATATGAAGGAGATAGTTTTAAAAGAGATATGAGTTATCATCAAGGTGTACAATGGACTTGGCTATTAGGATTATATTTTGATAGCTTAAAAAATTTAATAAATGCACAAAATGATAAAGAAATAAAAAAAGAATTAGAAGAAAAATACAATAAATTTATAGAAACTACATATAATACATTTTTAAAAGAAATAAATAATGCTGATTGTGTAGGTAGTATTTCAGAATTATATGATTCAAAAATGCCATATAAAGCTGGAGGTACTTGTGCACAAGGATGGAGTGTTTCTGAAGTACTAAGAATTATTTTAGAAAAATAGATGGGAGAATTAAATGCAACTTGGAGAAGAGTTGAAAACTTGTTTTTTAGGAAAAAGGATAGATTATTATGAAAGTATCGATTCTACACATTTAGAAGCTAAAAGATTAAAGAAAATAGAAAATGGAATGATTATTTTGGCAAATAATCAAACAGATGGAATTGGAACACATTCTAGAAAATGGTATACAGTAGGAGGAAAAAATCTTTTATTAGATATAATATTAATACCCAATTGTGATATTAAAAAAATAGAAGGACTTACTCTTATTATTGCAAAATGTATGGTAACTATATTAAAAGAATTATATGGAATAGAACTTAGTATAAAAGAGCCAAATGATATAATGTGTAATAATAAAAAACTTGCAGGAATTTTGACAGAAGCTGTTACAAGAGGAGATATTGTTCAAAAATTATATATAGGAATAGGTCTTAACATAAATCAAATTAGCTTTCCAAAAGAACTAGAAAGTATTGCTACATCACTAAAGAATGAATTAAATAAAGAACTTAATAGAGAAGAAATATTAATTAAATTTTTAGAGGAATTTGAAAAAGAGTACATAAAAATAATTCAAAAATGAGGAAAGAAAATGGTTAAACAAAGTGATTTTTATAAACTTATAGAAGAGTTATGTATAGAAAAAAATATAAAAATGAAAAGTATTTCATATGATTATATTACAGAACTAGAAAAAGATGGGAAAATTAAACATATTGTTGGAACATCATTAGAACTTAATTCTTCTAGTAGTTTTAAAATTGCATCAGATAAATTTGCAACATATGCAGTTTTAAATGAAAGTAATATTCCAACTATAAAATATAATATGATTTTTAACCCTAAAACAAGAAGTGCATATGAAAATGATGATATAAAAAAAGCTAAAAAATTGTTTTCAGAATATAAAGGACAAGTTATTTTAAAAGCAAATAATTCTGCTGAGGGAAAAGATGTATATTTAATAAAAAGTGAAGATGAACTTGAAAGTAAAATTTTAAAATTATTTTCAGAGAATAAAGATACACTTTCTGTTTGTCCATATTATAATATAGATGTAGAATATAGAGTGGTATTTTTAGATGGAGAGTGTTTATTTTGTTACAAAAAACATAAGCCATATATTATAGGAGATGGAAATAAAACTTTAAAAGAATTAATAAATATAAATAAGATATATGACTATTTAGATTTAGGTTATGTTCCAAAAGAGGGAGAAAAGTTAGAAATTTCTTGGAAACATAATCTATCTCAAGGAGCAATTCCAGACATATGTATAAATGAAAGTAAAAAACAAGAAGTATATAATTTGGCTATTAGAGCTGGAAAAGCTCTTGGAATAACTTTTGCATGTATTGATATATCTGAAACAATAGATGGTGAGTTGCTTGTTATGGAAATAAATTCAAATGTATGTATGAATAAATTTGTAGGACTAGTGGAAAATGGAAGAGAAATAGAAAAGAGTATATTTTCAAAGGCAATAGATAAGATGTTTTAATATTGACATTTTTTGTCTTTATATATATAATTTTTTATAATTTACAAAAGTAAAAGTTGTAGTAGGAGGAGAAGTTTAAATGGGTAATAAAATGAAGAAATTTTTGCTTTTCTTTATATTTATAAATATATTTTTAGGATTATTTTTAGTTAGTTATGCAGGTACAGAAAGTAATGATATAAATGGAATTGATGAGAATTTATATCCGGGAGTAAAATCTAAAATACAGGCACTTAAATCTGCACATCCAAATTGGAATATAAAAGTTGAATATACAGATTTGGATTGGAATGAAGTTATAAATGCAGAACATCAAGGACATGGTACAACTTCTCAAAATATAAAAAATTGTGTTTCTAGTACAAGTTCAAGTTATAGTGGATTATGGATTTGTGAAATATGTGGAAAAACTAAATATGATACAGGTGCTTGGTATTGTGCATCAACAGATGCTTTAAAATATATGATGGATGTTAGAAATTCTGTAAACGAAACTGATGTGTTTCAATTTTTACAATTATCATCAACTCAAGATTATACTAATGATACAAATGTAAAAAATACATTAACAAATATGGCAAAGACTACAAATTATTTAGATTCAGAATGTATAAATGCTATAATAGAAGCTGCATCAACATATCATGTAGATCCATATTACATAATGGCAAAAATAATTGTAGAACAAGGAAATACTACAACCACTTTAATTTCAGGTAATGGTTATAATGGACAATATCCTGGAGTATATAATTTCTTTAATATAGGAGCTACTGGGAATGGAAAAGATGATGTAATTAGACAAGGTTTAGCATATGCTGCCTCACAAGGATGGACAACTAAAAGGGCTTCTATAGTAAATGGTACAAGAATTATTGCACAGAATTATATTGCAAAAGAACAAGATACATTATATTATCAAAAATTTAATGTTGTAGGTAACAACAGGTTTAATCATCAATATGAGCAGAACATATTAGGAGCTCAAACAGGTGGAACTTCTTTAAGGAAGATATATAAAAATATGGATAGCAATTTATCAGGGAATTATTCTTTTATAATTCCATTGTATAAAAATATGCCAACTAGTGCATGTGTAAGACCAAGTACAACAGCGTCTCATCCTACTCGGAAGTATAATGATGGGAGATGTAAATTTAGATAATGTAGTTAATATAATGGATGTTGTTTTAGTCATAAATCATATAAAAGGTACAGGAAATTTGACAGGAACAGGACTTTCAGCTGCAACTGTTTCTGGTGGAAATACACCATCTATTACAGATGTTGTGTTAATGATAAATTATTTGAAGGGAACAGCAGTACTTCCATCAGGAGGATATATTTTAGCGACTACTACAAATTCTACTGAAATAAAATTATCTCCAAATGGAACAAAGTTAGGAACAGTAGGAGCTAATACTTCAATAAAAGTTATTGCTAAAGCAGGAGAACAAGTTAATGGAGTATATTGGGATTTAATAGTTGCGTCTAATGGAATGTATGGATATATAAATAGAAATAATTGGAAATAGAAAGGATTTTGGACTTGGGTGATAATATAAAAAGTAAGAATAAAAGTATTAAAATAATATGTTTAGTAGTAATTGTTTTAGTAATAGTTTTACTTACTTTAAAAATTATACTTAAGAAAAAAGAAGGAAATACAATTGCAAATATCAGAAACTATGGTTATGTAGTTTCTGATAATAATTATATATATTATATGTGTCCAAGTGAAGATGGTAAACGTATAGGTATTAATAAAATAAAAAAAGATTTAACAGGAGAAGTTAAAACTTTAATTGATGGAGAATGGGAAATTACAGGATTAAATATATTAAATGGATATTTATATTTTGTAACATTACAGGAATTAGAAGTAGAAGCTCAAACAGAACAGCAACAAATACAAGTAGACAATAAAATTCATAGAATTAAAATTAATGGAACAAAGCATGAAGTAATAAATGATAATGAATTTAATGATTCATGCTATGAGATATATGCTATTGATGATAAAGTATATTATATTGGAACAGATGGCTGTATTTATTTTATGAATTTAGATGGTAGTAAAAAAACGAAAGTAAATAATGATGCATCTGGATTTATAGGAATAACAGATAAATATATTTTTTATAATATAGCCAAAAAAAGAGATGGAGAAGAAGAAAAATATATAACTTATATTATGGATAGAAATGGTAAAAATGCAAGACCAATAAATGGAGAAAAACTATATAATATAAGTGTTGTAGATGATTATATTTATTATATAACAAAAGAAAGATATATTCATAAAATTAAGATAGATGGAACAGAAGATACAATGCTTTCTGACCAAACAGCATATAGTATGAATGTAACTGAAGAAGGAATTTTTTACTTAAATTATTACAAACAAGAGGGGAAGAATGTAGGCGTTGCTGTTTATAGAATGGATTTAAATGGTGAAAATATTAAAGAATTAAAAAAATTAGATGAATATTCTCCATCTCTTGGAGAAGTAGATGACTGGCTTTTCTATACAGACCAGAAGAGTGGAGAAGGAAGAATAGAATTACTTTCAAAAGATGGAAAGAGAACTTTTACATTGTTTTCAATGAAATATCTGGAAAGCTAGGAGATAAAATGGATATGGTAATAAAAAAATAAGTTGATTTAAAATATCAACTTATTTTTTTTATTAAATTGCAACAAAATAATATTAAAAATAGTCTTATATATAGTACATATTATGAAGGAGGAAAAGATGAGTGACGAACTAGTAAAAAAAGCTAAGAATGGAGATGTTGATGCTTTTAGTAGTCTAATTAAAAAATATCAAAAAGATTTATATAAAATAGCAAAATGTAGATTGAGATTAGAAGAAGATGTTTGTGATGCAGTTCAAGATACATTAATTTCCGCATATATTTCTATTTCAAAGTTGAAAAATGAAAAATATTTTAAAACTTGGTTAATAAAAATATTGATTAATAATTGTAATGATATTTATAAGAAGAAAAATAATAACATAATTTATTTTGAAAATATAGTTTTTGATACAGATGAGTGTATTAATGAAAAAAATTCAAATATTGATTTTTATAATTTAATTGATGATTTAGATATAGAAGAGAGAACGATTTTAGTGTTATTGTATTCAGAAACCTACAAAGCTAAGGAAATTGCTAAAATGCTTAATTTAAACTATTCTACAGTTAGAAGTAAAATCAAAAGAGCTAAAGCTAAATTAGAAAAGAAATTAAAAGAAAAGGAGGACAAATATGGACGAATTAGATAAAAAATTAAAAGTAAAATTTAGTGAGGAATTAGAGACATCTGAAAAATACGATACAATGTTAAAAGACACAATAGAGAAGATTTCAAGTAATAAAATTTCTAGAAATAAATTTAATATTGAAAAAAACAAAATATTAAGAATTGTAGCTATTTTTATAATTTCAATATTAGTAATAGGAAGTACAGGAACTCTTGGCTTATTAGCTTATTCTGCACTTGGTGGAACTATATATGGAAAAACAATACCAGAATGGATGGGAATAAAATTTTCTGATTCGTATAGAGATTATGAAATAAAATTAACTGGTAAAAGTGTTTCATATAATGAAACAACTGTGGACTTAATATCTTCAATGTGTGATGATGGATTTACAGTTTTAGAATTTGATGTGAAATTAAGTAAAGAAGATAAAGAGTATTTGAAAATAGGAGAGAATGTATATAGTGAGGAAGAATTAGATGAAGAACGAAATAAAATAGAATCTCATTTAGAAAGATTAGTTGGAACTTCAGAAGAACAGTATATAGAAAAATATAAAAAAGATTATGAAGAAGAGTTGCAAAATTATAGTAGTTATATTAATACAGTTCAATTATTATTTAATACTAAATTTGAAGAAAGCACAGAATATTATAATTATAATAACAACACTTTGATATTAGATAATGAAGAACTATGGGCAAGATGGAGTTCATATCAAATAACACAAAAAGTATCAGAATATGAGTATAGAATATATCAATATTATTTTTTACCAGATGATAAGATAAAAAATAAGACAGAATTTAATTTGAAATTTGAGAATATTATTTTAATAAATGGAACTGATAAAAATAACATATCAGATAATACAGAAATGTTTGTGGTAAATACACCTAATAATGAAAAAATGATTAATTTAGATGGTGAGATTAATGTTAATGTATCTAAAGAAAAGGCATTAGAAAATACAAAATATATTGATGTAGGTTCACAAATGATTTCATATAATAAAATGAATAAAACTATTGAAAAAGTATTAGTAACTCCAATGCAAACTATTATAAAAGTAAAAACAGTATTTTATGATATTAATTCAAGAAATGTGGACCAAACACTTTGTTTAGGATTTAATGTTTATAATCAAGATGAAAAAATAATAAAAACTTTTCAAACTGAAACGAAGAGAATTGTAAAATATTCTGATGGAACTTTAGAAGAATGGGAAGTTGGAGATATAGGAACAAACAATGATTTTTCTGAAGCAACAATTGAAATAACAGAATATATAGTAGTTGGAAATGATGAAGAAATAAATAAATTAAGAATTGTTCCAACAATAAAAGAAAATATTGAAATTGGTAGTCATTTTAATATTGATATAAATTAGTAAATTTTAAATAAATGTAAAAGAGGAATTCAAATGAAAAGAAAAATTATTTTTATAATTTTAGTCTTATTAGTATTAACAAATTATTCTTATATTTTTGCTAATACTAAAAATAAATTAAATAATAGGCAAAATGAATTAGATAGTAAAATATCACAAAAAGAAGATGAAATTGATGAAAAAAATTCTCAAATTTCTGATTCAATGAAAGAAGTTCAAAAATTGATATTAGATATTAGTATGTATGAGCAAGAAATTTCTGATTTAAATATTAAAATTAGTGAAACTACCAAAAGAATTGAATTAGTAGAGAAAGATATAAAAGGGAAAGAACAAACACTTAATGAAAAACAAGAACTATTAGATAAAAGGTTAGTTGCATTATATGAAAGTGGTAATACATCATATATAGATTTATTATTGTCATCAGCGGATTTAACAGATTTTATATCTAAGTATTATTTAATATCTGAACTTGCAACAATAGATACAGAACTTATAAATTCAATTCGTGTAGAAAAACAAGGACTTGAAGATTTAAAAATAGAATTACAAAACAATAAAACTACTTTAGAGTATTCAAAAGCAGAGCAAATTCAAAAACAAAATGAACTTACAATAGCTAAAAGAGAAAAGGAGACGATAGTTTCTGATTTAACAGTAGAAGAGAAACGATTAAAAAAAGAACTTGAAGAATTTGAAAATGAAAAGAAGAAAATTCAAGAAGAATTAGAAGCTATTGATAGAGTTGCAAATATAAAAGGAAACCAAATTGCTGTATCATCTACAAGTGGTAAAGGATATATTTTTCCAGTATTATGTTGTACTAAATCTAATATTAGTAATTTGTCATATCCATCATACTCTGGACATACTGGTATAGATATTAATAAAAATGTAATAGGAAAATCTGTAGTAGCAGTTAAAGATGGAACTGTAGATATTTCAAGAGCTTCATATGGGTCGATTCCCAACTATGATTCTAATGGTACATATATCAATTCATATAGCGCTTATGGTGAGTTTGTAGTTTTAAATCACAATGATGGAAGTAGAACATTATATGCTCATATGAAAGCTGGATCAAGGAGAGTAGAAACAGGAGATATGGTTAAACAAGGACAAGTTTTAGGAATTGTTGGAAATACGGGGAATGTATTTCCAAGACCTACTTCTTCAAGTCCTTTTAATGGCACACATTTACATTTTGAGGTAAGGATAGGTGGTGGTACTCAAAAGAATTGTGTGAATCCTATTTTATATTTACCTTAATATTAAATAAAAAATGAAAAAATACTTTAATAAAAAAATTTTTATGCTATAATAGTATATATGCTATTATAGCTCAGCCAGGTAGAGCAACGGATTCGTAACCCGTAGGTCGGCAGTTCGATTCTGCCTAATAGCTCCAATAAGTAAAATCGTCGCACTTTGGCGAAAACATTGATAAATCAACTGTAAAGGTTGATTTTTTTCTATTTTGTAGAAATTTTCGACTGTAAGGAAGAAAAGCTTCGTACAAAATAGTTATGCGAACGTTACAAATTCTAAAAGCTTTGCTTTGTAGAATTTGTTAGTCCGTTTTTTGTTGCATTTATCTTGAATTATAAGCATAAAATCAATGAAAATGATGAACTATATGAAATATTTATGAAGTATGGTTGATCTTGGGGAGGAATTTGGTCAAATAGAAAGGATTATCAACATTTTGAGAAAGATGTTGAATAAACTTTAATTTTAATATATAATAGTAATGTAAAAGTAATCAAAATAGTCGCTGGCAAAAGTCGAAAGGCTTTGCGAGAGGAAAGTCCGGGCTCCATAGAGTAAGGATACTTGATAACGTCAAGCGAGGGTAACCTTAGGGAAAGTGCAACAGAAAATAACAGCCATATTTTTATATGGCAATGGTGAAAAGGTGAGGTAAGAGCTTACCGGCGTGGTAGTGATACAACGCGTCAATGTAAACCCTATCTGGAGCAACACCTTGTATATATAGACTTATAAAAACTACTCGTTTAGTCTAGTTAGTACATGAGTGGCTTGAGATATATAGCAATATATATCCTAGATAAATGACTATTTAAAACAGAACCCGGCTTATTGTTTGCTTTTATAAATACAAGTAGCTTAATGGACGTTTTTTAACATTCATTAAGCTACTTGCATTTTCGGATAAACCTAAAGACTTTAGTTAGAAACCATACATTTTTTTAGAATGATATCACAGGCTTTAACTAATTCATATTTTATATTATTAGAAGTACTTCTAATAACGCTTTGCCGTAACATTACTTTTTTGTTTTCGATATTTTTTACAGTTCCTTTGCGCCATCTGAATATTGGAGTCATTTTTACAAGAATTTTATATTTTTTTCCATTATACTCTTTAATAATTCCAACAGCATTTCCTTTTACTTCTTTAGCGTCTCCAAAAAGTAGGTTTTTGTCAGTAACTCTTTCGTTAGGTTTTGATCTGTTTCGATACCCTATGGGAACTTCTGAATTCCTTCTTATAACTTCTTTCAAAAAATCATTAAAACAATCAACAAGATCTTTTTCTGTAATGACCTTTAAGGGTCTATAATCATAGAACTCTGTTATAACATTAATTAATTCTATAAAAGAGTTTAATGTAGTATTTAAATCGTCAAAAATGTCGAATTCAATAGATTCAATTGTCTTTTTTAATTTTAACAATCTTTCTATTTCTTCATTTCTAAAAGTTCTTTCAAAAAAGATGTTGTTATAATGTCGATTTCTTGCCCAGCGTGTTATGCATCGTCGGGTTATTATCCGACTGTTAGAAGAGTTACAAATTTTAATTGGTCTGTAGGGGCGATTTTTCATATTTTTACCTCCATTTGTGATGTAAGAGCATACTCCTACATAGTTAATAGTTTCTATAGATTATATAATTGTATCATAAAAATGGAAAAACTTCAAGTTCGTCATAAGTAAATAAAAACACGATTATTATACTGCTTATTTTAGCTCGGAGTGTCTCTAAATTCAATAGTGGGACAAGATGGAATAATAGAGAAAGCAGAGAAAGCAACAGATGAAACGGAAAGAGCAAGTATAAAAGAAGAGATAGAATTAAAAATTGCAAACCTTCAAATGGAACAAGATAAAGTAGGAAAAGAATTAAGTAAAGAAGATATAGAAAATACATTAAATGAATTAGAAGGAATAGATGTAGATGTAGTAGGAGGAACAATAGATGGAGAATATAAAGAACATAGTTTTGAAATAGATGAAGAAAATAATGTAATAGTAGGAAAAAAGATAGAAGGGGAAAAGCCAACAGGAGTAGTTATATTAAGAACAACAGAAGAAATAGCATTAGAAGTAAAATTGCAAGTAATAGGAGAAGTAAAAGGAAAAGCAACAATAGAAAGTATAGAAGCAATAGACAAAGAAAAAGTAGAAAAAATAGAAGATGAAACTAATCGGACAAAATTCACAAATGTTTAAAGTAGAAGATAATGGCAAGTTTGTATTTAGAATAAAAGCAAGTAATCGGAAGAAGTATAAAAATTACAAGTGAAGAAGTAGTAAATGCAGCACCAATAAGAGATGATATATTAAGTGGAATAGAAGCAATGGATAGTGGTGGAAAAAAGATGATAAGAGTAAAAGGAACAACAGATAGTAGTATAACAGAAGAAACAGTATATGAAGAAGAAGTATATAATTTTAATGTAATAAGAGTAGATGGAGATTTAGAATTAAGTACAGAACTAGGAGCAAATGGAAAAGTAAAGATAAATGGAGTAGAAACAGATATAAGTACTATAACAGATTTAGAGGTATCAAGTGATGGAAAAACATATTCAGTAGGGAATCAAAATGATGTAGCAACATCTAGTATTTATGCAAAAAATACAGTAATATTAAAAATAGAAGGAAATTTAAGTATAGGAGAAGATACAATATTAACAGCAGTAGCAAGCAGCCGGAGGATATGGCGGACCAAAAGGAATGTTTTTATATTGTGAACGGAACACTAACAAATAATGGAACAATAAGTATGACAGCAAGAGGAGCAAAGGCAGAAGGTCAAAATGTGTATTTATTGAAAAATTTAGATGGGACTTATGAGTTTGTACCAAATGTTGGTGGCGTAGGGGCTGCAAGAGTTTCAGGAGCTGTTAATGGTAGAGCTGGGGGTAATGGAAGAGATATTTCTAAAAGAGCTCTTGGAGGAGGAGGTTCTGGAGGAGGTGACTTAGCAAGAAGTGTTTCAGGAGCAGGAGGAAATGCTACATCATATTCAGGAGGGGCAGGAGGAGGAGCTGCTGCTGGTTATGGAGAGACTTTTCCAGCAGGGCAAGCGGGAAGTTCACTTGGAGGAGCGGGAGGAGTTCCAGGAAATCACCCATCATTTCCAGGATCAGCAGGTTCTGGTGCAGGAAATCCTAGTGGAGCAGCTACACGTCGTGCTCAAAATGGTACAGGAGGATTATTAGTAATTTTAATAAATTCTGATTCATATATAGGTAATTTAACTTCAATTGGTTCAACAGCTCAATATGATGCCTATGTTTGTGGAGGAGCATCTGGTGGAGGAAGTATAAATGTTTTCTTTTTAGGTAAACCAAAAGATAATTTTAAAAATGAAATAAACGCTAATGGTGCAGTTGCTTCAAAAGGTACACATAGATATGGTGGAGCAGGAGGAAATGGTACAGTAACTATTGGTTCAATTGTAAGTAATTATTATACAGATTTAAATATATAATAATGCATTCGAAAATAATTGCTATTATGTTGACATTTTGAAAAGATTATGTTAATATAATAGCAATTTATTCGATTTAAATTTTATTTCTTGTAGCAAATTCGCTACTTATAATCAATGATTAAATATTAGATATGGAGGAAAGTTTGAAAAGACATATTAAAAAAATTATTTGTGTTTTTTTTGGTGTTTTCATTTTAATATTTTTTGTAAAGATGAAATTTACATATTCTAAATATAGTAAAAGTGATAATACAATAGTAAGTTCAGATGTTGCAAAACCTATTTTGATTTTTGATGGAGAAAGTGAAATGAATATAGAATGTTTAAATTCAAATAAGTATTCATATGAGTTTAGTATTAAAAATTTTGATGGTAATTTTATTTCTGATATAAATTTTAGGTATTATATTTTTTTTGAATTGTCACAAGAGAATGCACCAATATTAATTAATTTGTATAAGAAGAGTAATGGAATAGAAGAGAAATTAGAACTTAAAAATAATAAAATTATAAACCTTGAAACTTTAGATATAATTAAGAATCAAAATGATTATAGAGCAGAGATTTTATATGATACAAGTTCTAAAGAAATTATGAGTGATAATTTAAAAATAAAAGTTTTAGTGCAAGCTGTGCAAGAGGAGGAAGTAATTGAAGAAACTATTAAGTAAAATTATTTTTATAATTATAATATGTAATATATTATTCTTTATAAAATTTGTTGAAATTTATGCAAAATATGTTATAGAAACTTCTAAAGAAGTAATACATATACAAAAAGCAGATAATGAAAAACCATCTATAAATAATAGAAAGTATGATGTTGACTATGAAAATTTTAATACAGATGTAACTATAAATTATAATGATAATACTGGTATTAAATATGCAAAATATTGGTTTAATTCTAAAGAAAAAGTATTTGAAAATGAAGGGATTGATTTTGAAAATAATACTAAGTTTGATATAAGTGGATGGTATAAAGTAGAAGTTTCAGATTTATATGATAATAAAACAAGTTATATATTTTTAATTGATAAGAAATTTGATAATTTAAGGATAATTGTAAGAGGTACAGATAATAATGGTTCTAGTCTTATAATTAAATCAAGAGATAATTTAACTGGTGTTCAAAAATTTGAAGTATATATATCAGGAAAACTATATAAAACAATTGTGTATGATGAATGGTTTGTTAAAGATAGAACAGAAGAACTTTATATAAATGTATCAGATTTGGATTTTTATGGAGAAGTATATGTAATTGCTAGTGATTTTTATGGTAATAAGAAAACATCAGGTAAATATATAGCAAATAGAACAAGAATATATGATGTTGCAGATCTTTTAAAATTTAGAGAATTAGTTAATAATAATGGTTTGGAAGAAAATAATGTGTATTTATTAAATGATATTAATTTAAATTCTGTATGTTCTTCTAATACTGAAAGTTGGGTTCCGATAGGGACAAATCAAAGTTTTAAAGGAATATTTGAAGGAAATAATAAAACAATTTATAATTTATATATAAATTCTTCTTTAGATAAACAAGGTTTGTTTGGAGAAGTATCTGGTACAATTAAAAATTTAACTGTGAGTGGAGAAATAGTAAATTCTGGAAATAATACTGGAGCGATTGCTGCGGTTAATTATAATGGAACTATTGAAAACTGTATAAATAATGTATCAATAAATTGTAGTGGAAAAAATAATATTGGAGGAATTGTTGGATGTAATTATGGATATATAAAAAATTCTTCAAATTTTTCGAGTATTTTAGGCAAAAATTTTGTTGGGGGAATAATAGGATATAATGTTTCAGGACATTTAGAATATTGCTATAATACTTCTGATATAAAAGCTGAGAGTGAATATGCAGGAGGATTAATTGGTTATAGTGCATATTGCTTTTTTGGAGATGTAGCAAAATATAGTTATAATTCAGGAAATATAACAGCTAATAAATGTGCAGGAGGAATTTGTGGAGCTGCTTGGGATGAACTAAAGAGGAATATAAAAATGAGTTACTTATATAATACAGGTACAATAACGGGGAATCATGAAACTGTTGGAGGAATTTTAGGAGGAACTTATTATAATTTGACTTCTCAAAAATTAGATAATGTAAATACTATAGAATTTGCTTATAATATAGGGAATATAAATTCTAGTAAGCCAAATCAGATTGCTGGAGGATATTTGAATTATAATTATATATATTATATAGATGGTAAATCTAATTATTTTGGATATGGAATTCCAAAATCTATTGAATTGTTTATAGCCCCAATGTCTAATGTAAATTCAGTTTTATATGGATTAAGTCAAGGTGGAATAGACATTTGGACTATAGATAAAAATTATAATTTTGGCAATATAATTTTTAAATGGCAGGTAAAAAAATAATGTTCATATATGTTGATAGAGTTTTATTAATATGTTATAATTGCTTATGTTAAGTAGGAGGAGATATGCGGAGAAAAACAAGATTTAATTAGAAATTTTAGTATAATAGCACATATAGATCATGGAAAGTCTACACTAGCAGATAGAATAATTGAAATGACAGGAGCTTTAGATAAAAGAGAAATGGAAGCTCAAGTATTAGATAATATGGATATAGAACGAGAAAGAGGAATAACTATAAAATCTCAAGCTGTTAAAATGAACTATAAAGCTAAAGATGGAAAGACATATATATTTAATTTAATAGATACACCTGGACATGTTGATTTTAATTATGAAGTTTCAAGAAGTTTGGCGGCCTGTGAAGGAGCAATCTTAGTTGTTGATAGTACACAAGGAGTAGAAGCTCAAACATTAGCAAATGTATATTTAGCAATTGATGATAATTTAGAAATTGTTCCTGTAATAAATAAAGTAGATCTTCCAAATGCAAGACCAGAAGAAGTAAAAAAAGAAATAGAAGATGTAATTGGAATACCAGCAATAGATGCTCCATGTATTTCTGCTAAAACAGGTTTAAATGTAGAAGAAGTTTTAGAAAGAATTGTAAAATCTATACCATCACCAAGTGGTAATAGTAAAAATAAGTTACAATGTTTAATTTTTGATTCTTATTATGATAATTATAAAGGAGCTTTAAGTTTTGTAAGAGTTAAAGAAGGAACAGTTAAGCCTAATGATGAAATTTTATTTATGGCAACAGGTAAAAGTTTTACAGTAACTGAAGTTGGATATTTTGGTGCGGGCTCTTATGTTTCAACAGATAAATTAGAATCAGGAGAAGTTCGGATATATTGCAGCAAGTGTAAAAACTGTATCAGATTTACATGTTGGTGATACAATAACATTAAAAAGTAATCCAGCAGAAGAAGCATTACCAGGATATAAAAAAGCAAATTCTATGGTATATTGTGGATTATATCCAGTAGATGGAAGTGAATATGAAAACTTAAAAGAAGCACTAGAGAAATTAAAATTAAATGATGCAGCATTAGAATATGATTCTGAAACATCTGTGGCATTAGGATTTGGATTTAGATGTGGATTTTTGGGATTATTGCATTTAGAAATAATTATAGAAAGAATTGAAAGAGAGTTTGATTTAGGACTTATAACTACTGCACCATCAGTTATTTATAAAGTAAATAAAACGAATGGAGAAGTATTAGAAATATATAATCCAGCAGATTTACCACCGCAGACAGAGACAAGTTATATAGAAGAACCAATAATGAAAGCTGAAATAATGATACCAAAAGAGTTTGTTGGTAATGTTATGGATGTATGCCAAAAAAGACGTGGAAATTATGTTAATATGAGGTATATTGAAGAAACAAGAGTAGTGCTAGAGTATGAATTACCATTAAATGAAATAATTTATGATTTTTTTGATTGTATAAAATCTAAAACTAAAGGATATGCTTCTGTTGATTATGAATTTAAAGAATATAGAAGATCAGAACTTGTGAAATTAGATATACATATAAATAATGAAGCTGTTGATGCACTTTCTTTTATTGTTCATAAAGATTCAGCTTATGAAAGAGGAAGAAAGATGGCAGAAAAACTTAAAACTGTTATACCAAAACAATTATTTGAGATACCTATTCAAGCTGTAGTAGCAGGAAAAATAATAGCAAGAGAAACAATATCTGCTATGAGAAAAGATGTACTTGCTAAGTGTTATGGAGGAGATATTACCAGAAAGAAAAAATTGTTAGAGAAACAGAAAAAAGGCAAGAAGAAAATGAGACAAATTGGAAATGTAGAAGTACCACAGGAGGCATTTTTGTCAGTTCTTAAACTTAATGATGAAGAAAGTTAATTATAATAGTAAGAGGAGTAATATATGGAAGCAAAATTACAAAAAAATCCTAATTTAGATAAAGTTATTGCACCAATTATGTTATCAAGGATTGCATTATTGTCTTTACAAAACAAATTAGAGACTGAAGATATTATAAATAAAAGACAAGAAATGATACTTGCAGAAAATTTACATGTTGATGACGAGATTACATATAGTCAATATCAGGAATTATATAAAAAATATGGTTCCAATATGGAAGAAAAAGAATTTGCAAGAATATTTTTAGATATAGGTGATATAAGATTTCAAACTATTAAACATGGAATATATAAAAAAGTAACAATACTAGTTAATGAATATATTTCTAATGAAGAAATTGCAAGTATAAAAGAAAAAGTAATAACAATATATAAAATAGAACAACCAGATAAAATAGATTATGAAACTTTTGTTGAAATGTATGAGAATTTTGGAGGAAAATTATCGTCTAAAATGTTTGTTGGAAAAATATTAGAAACTAAAATGTCAGCTGTTACAGATAGTAAAAGACCAAATAGGAAATTAGTTGTTTTAAAAGGCAATAAGGATGATGAAAAATATGATCAACTAAAATTAACTATAATGAATAAAGAAAAAATACATATTGGAGAACAAATTCCATATGAAAAGTTTCAAGAGATATATAATAAATATGGAAATGAAATATCAGAAAATGAATTTGCACAAAAAATATTAGAAGTCGATAGATTAAGGCGTAATTCAATTATAGTTTTTTCTTCATTTTTACATAAAATTAAATATAAAGATATAAGAGAATTAAGAGAAAGGGTTATTCTTGAAGAAAATCTACATATAGGAGATTCTATTACAAAAGATGAATTTTATAGGTTATATGAAAAATATGGAGGAATATTACCACAAGATGTATTTGCATATAAAATATTGGATATAGAAGCTTCGGCATTAAATAAAATTAGAACTGTAAATGATAATACAACAATATTAAATAATATTGAAATTCCTGAAGGATATATAGAAAGCATTAGAGAAATAATTATTAATGAAAATAGATTAGAACAAGGGCAATTAATAAGTCTTATGGAATTTGAAAATTTATATAAAAAATATGGATATATATTATCTAAAAAGCAATTTGTAACTTTAGTATTAGATGCTAACTGGGAAAGATATACACGATTAGAAAATGAGGAAAATGATAAAATGACTATTTTAATAAACCAAATAGTTACAGACTTTGATGCTCTTAGAAATAAGGTTAAAATGGAAAATAATTTACAATATAAAGATAGAATAACGTATTTTCAATTTCAAAGACTACATAAAAAATATGCTCCTAATATGAAAGAAACTATTTTTGCAAATAGGATTTTAGATATTGACAAAGGTAGATTTGAAAATTTTAAATATAGACGTAATAGAAAACATAAAACACCAATATTATTATCAGAAAATATAGATCCTGAATGTTTAGAAGACGATGAAGATGTAAAGTATTCAATTCAAGAGGCAGAAGAGCTAAAAAAAAGAATAAATAAGGCAGAGGAAAATGCCAAAAATATTAGAAAAAAAGTAATGGAGACAAAAAAATGTCAAATTAAATTTGAAAGAAAGAATAAGTTGAAGAGTGAGCTTTTAATGTATTCAGGAAAGGTTAAAAAAGTGTTAGATAAATATATTTTAACAGATAGTGCTATAAAAAATATAAAACAATATATAGAATTATCTAAAGCAAACTTTGAAATAAAAAGTTTTCCTAATGAAGAATTAGATGTATTAGGAGAAGCAATTGAATTTATATAAGGGGGAATAGATGAAATAACTTTATTTGTTAAAATTTGTATATCATTTAGTGAATATAAAAGAGCAAATAGATTTATATCTGAAAATATATATAATGATGGAATTACTAAGGAAGATAAATTAAAACTAAGAGAATTGCAAGCCAGTGTAAAATATATGATAAGAAAAGCAGAAGCAATAAGGTTAATAAATAATAATACTAAAATTCAAGAAATTGTTAAATGTACAGGCTTATTAGAAATAGAAGTTTTAGAAATACGAAGAGAAGTAAGAACAAGAAATAATAGTTTGGGAGATGGTAGGGAATAATGAGAGAAAATTATAGAGATAAACAATCACGTAAAGCTAGAATAAATAAGGAAAAGCAATCTAAAATAAATTCAAAACCAATAAGAAAAGATAAAGAAGAAAAGAATTATGAAGATGTAGTAGCTGGAAGAAATGCTGTTTTAGAGTTATTAAAATCAGATAAAGACATTAATAAAATATATATAGAACGTGGGGAAAAACATGGGTCAATTACAGAGATTATTGCAAAAGCTAAAGAACAAAAAATAGTTATGGTAGAAGTTCCTATTTCAAAATTAGATTTTATGGCTGAAAATCATCAAGGAGTAGTAGCTGTTGTTCCACCATTTAATTATTGTGAAATAGATGATATTTTAAATGTTGCTAAAGAAAGAAATGAGGATTCATTTATTTTATTATTAGATGGAATTGAGGATGTACATAATTTAGGAGCTATTATAAGAACTGCTGAAACAGCTGGAGTTCATGGTATTGTTATTCCTAAAAGAAGAAATGTAGCAGTAAATAGTACTGTTAGTAAAGTATCTGCTGGGGCTACATCATATGTTAAGGTGGCTAGAGTAAATAATTTAAATGAAACTATTAGATATTTAAAAGAAAAAGGATTATGGATTATAGGTACAGATGGAGATTCTAAAATAGAATATTATAATCAAGATTTGAAAGGACCAATAGCAATAGTTATAGGGAGTGAAGGGTTTGGAATGAGTAAACTTGTTAAAGAAAATAGTGATATATTGATAAAAATTCCGATGTTTGGTAAAATTACATCACTTAATGCATCTGTCTCTGCTGGAATTGTTATGTATGAGGCAGTTAAACAAAGAAGTAACTAAAGAAAAGGAGAAGTTATGAATACAGATAATATAGTGTTAAAAATAAAGTTATCTGAAAAATTAAATATTTTAAATGTAATTATTATTGGATATACATTATTTTTATTAATTTTAGGAGCAAAAACTAGTAATTCAGAACTTATAATTCAGACTTGTATAATGGGAATAATATGTATTCTATTTGAACATTTAAATGAGGATTTTTTATATATAGAAAAAGAAGGTATTAAATCTAAAAAATTTAAAAATATTTTATGGGAAGATATAGATAAAGTAAAAAGAAAAAATAAATATATATTTATTTATACAAAAAGTAAACTATATAAAATAAAAATAAGAAAAGATGAAGATGTTTTAGAAGTTTCAAAGGCTTATAAATACATGTTATCTAAAATTTAAGGAGGGATGAATTATGATAAAAATAGCTTTTTTTGATACAAAAGATTATGATATAGAGTTATTTGATAAGTATAACAAAGATTATGGATATGAAATTACATATCTAACTTCAAAATTAAATAGTGAAACTGTAATGCTTACAAAAGGTTATGATGTAGTTTGTGTATTTGTAAATGATAAAATAGATGAAGAAACAATGAAAGCTTTAAATGAAAATGGAGTAAAACTTATTGCTTTAAGATGTGCAGGATATAATAATGTGGATTTAAAAAATAAAGGAGGTATTAAAGTAGTAAGAGTTCCAGAATATTCTCCATATGCAGTTGCAGAACATACAGTAGCTTTATTATTAAATATAAATAGAAAAATTTATAAATCATATCAACGTGTAAAAAAATATAACTTTTCTTTAGATGGTTTGTTAGGTTTTGATGTACATGGAAAAACTATTGGAGTAATAGGAACTGGAAGAATTGGAAAAGCTTTTATAGAAATTATGAAAGGTTTTGGAACTGAAATTATAGCATATGATTTATTTAAAGATGAAAAAGCAGAAAAAGAAATGGGATTTAAATATGTTGAACTTGATGAATTGTTAGATAAGTCAGATATAATTTCATTACATTGTCCTTTAACTAAAGAAACAGAGAATATTATAAATAAAAATACAATAAAGAAAATGAAAGATGGAGTAATTATATTAAATTGCAGTAGAGGAAAATTACTTGATACAGAGAGCTTAATAGAAGAATTATCAACTGGAAAAATTGGTGGAGTTGGATTAGATGTTTATGAAGATGAAGAAGAATTCTTTTTAAGAGATATGTCTAATTCATATAAAAGAGACAAAAATTTGTCAATATTAATTTCAATGCCAAATGTTATTATAACTTCACATCAAGCATTTTTTACTAGAGAAGCATTAAATAAAATAGCAAGTGATACTTGTTCAAATATTAAAACAGTTTTTAATGGAGAAAAATGCCAAAATGAGCTTGTATGATGAATATAAATTAAATATTTAGAAATAATAAGATAGTAATTTTTTGAAAAATTACTATCTTTTATTTTTTTTAGACATACACAAAAAGTAAAAAAAAAGAGTATTATATGCTAGAAGTTTATTTTGAAAGGAAATGACCATGAAATCAGTTTGCCTTAAAACTAATAATGATGAAATGATTAACTATATAATAAGAAAACTTGAAAATGGGTTTGAGAATGTAGTTGTTTCTTCTAAGAAATTCAAAATATATAAAAATATAATAATTCATTATGAGGATAAGAATGAAAAATTTTTTTTATTAAATGTATCAAGTCTTGTAAGTGATATTATAGAAGACTTTTATGAGGAAAAAATTTTAGATAGGATAATAGAGAATAATTATTGCTATTTTGAGGATTTTGAAAAAGAGGTTATATTGAAAATTAGTGAGAAGATTATAGAAATACAAGAGTCTAGTTTACAATATAAAAAAGAAATTTTAAAAGGATTAGTATATGAGTATTTTTTAGATAATAAAGTTATGATATTAGATGGTTTTGTTAATTTTAGAGTTCGGACCATATTTAGAAGTTTTAGATTATGTTGTAGATACATCTGTTACAAATTTTGTTTTTGGTTTGCAATGAGATAATTTATGTGGTAAAATTTTAAAAAATAAAATTGGAGAAAAGATTTGACTATATTTGTAATAAAAATTTTAGCTTGTATTACAATGATAATTGACCATATAAAATATGCTATTCCATTTCTTACAAATGAAATAACATTGTATTTTGGTAGAATTTCCTTTCCACTATTTGCATTTTGTGCAGTGGAAGGATATATACATACAAGTAATTTAAAGAATTATATAAAGAGAATATTTATAGTAGGACTTGTTTCACAAGTCCCATTTATGCTTTTTAGAAATCTAAAAACAATAGGAGATCCATTTTATTTAAATATAATGTTTACTATATTATTAGGTTTTTTAGTAATAAAGATATATGAAATAATAGATAATAAATTTCTAACTTTTCTTGGAATATTAGGAGCTTGTGAGCTTCGGACGATTTTTAAAGGTAGATTATAAGGCTTTTGGTGTTTTAACAATATTTGTGTTTTATTTATTTAGAGATAGTAAGTTTAATAAATCTTTAGCATTTCTCTTATTAACATATATACATTATTTGGTTAGATATAAAACATTTTATTTCAATATAGAAATTTGGAAAAGTTGTATTTTTACGATGTTTCCATTTATTTTGATATGTTTATATAATGGAAAATTAGGGAGAAAATTTCAAAAATTTTATTATTGGTTTTATCCAGTACATCTATTAGTATTTTATTTAATTGGAAATTTTATTATATAAATAATCCATAAATTTATATGTATTGCAATTATTCAAAAATAATGATAAAATAAAGAACAGTTTGAAAAATTTAAGTTATATTTAATGTTTAGGTAATATAATATCAAGAATAATTATATAAGATGTAATAAGGAGGAACAATGTTAAAGTTATTTAAGAATTTGACTAAAAAAGAAGTTTTATTAATAATAATATGTTTTATTTTTATAATATTTCAAGTATGGCTTGAACTAAAGATGCCAGATTATATGTCTGAAATAACAGTTCTTGTTCAAAGCGAAGGAAGTACGATGAGTGAAATATTAAAAAATGGTGCATTTATGCTATCTTGTGCACTTGGAAGTTTGTTATCAGCAGTTGTTGTAGGATACTTTGCATCTAATATTTCAGCATCTTTTTCTATGAAAGTTAGAAAAAAGCTATTTAGTAAAGTAGAAAATTTGTCTATGCAAGAAGTAAAGCAATTTTTTACAAGTAGTTTAATTACTAGAACTACAAATGATATAACTCAGGTTCAAATGTTTATAGCAATGGGATTACAGTTATTAATAAAAGCACCAATTACTGCTGTTTGGGCAATAACTAAGATTTTGAATAAAAGTTGGCAATGGAGTGCAATTACAGCAGTTGCAGTAGGAGTATTACTTACAACCATAGGAGCACTTGTTGCAATAGTAATGCCTAAGTTTAAAATTGTACAAAAATTAATTGATAAAATAAATGGAGTTACTCGTGAGAATTTAACTGGAATTCGAGTAGTTAGAGCGTTTAATGCAGAAGACTATCAAGAAAATAAATTTGAAGAAGTAAATAATAGATTAACAAATCAACAATTATTTAATCAAAAATCATTTGCTATTCTTTCTCCAATTATGTATTTAGTAATGTATTTTTTAACATTATCAATATATTTTGTTGGGGCAGGCTTAATAAAAGATGCATTAATAGTAGAAAAATTAGCATTATTTGGAGATATGATAGTGTTTAGTTCATATGCGATGCAGGTAATTATGTCATTCTTAATGCTTGCTATGATTTTTATGATGTTACCACGTGCAGGAGTTTCTGCAAGTCGTATAAATGAAGTATTAGATACAGATATTAGTATAAAAAATGGAAAAATTAAATCACAACCAAATGGAGAAGTTGGAACAGTAGAATTTAAAAATGTGTCTTTTAAATATCCAGATGCAGAAGAATATTTGCTTAAAAATATATCATTTAAAGCCCAAAAAGGTCAAACTATAGCTTTTATAGGTTCTACAGGTAGTCGGAAAATCTACTTTGATAAATTTAATTCCTAGGTTTTATGATGCAACAGAAGGAGAAGTTTTAGTAGATGGAATAAATGTAAAAGATTATACAGAGGAGTTTTTACATAATAAGATTGGATATGTTCCTCAAAAGGCAGTAATGTTTAATGGCTCAATTTCTTATAATGTTTCATATGGAGATAATGGAAAAGAAGAAATTTCCAAAGATAAGATAAAAAAAGCTGTAGAAGTAGCACAACGGAAAAGAGTTTGTTGAAAAAATGGAAGGAAAATATGATGCACACATAGCTTCTCGGAGGAACTAATGTGTCTGGTGGTCAAAAGCAAAGATTAGCAATAGCTAGGGCAATAGCTAGAGATCCAGAAATATACATTTTTGATGATTCTTTTTCTGCATTAGATTATAAAACAGATAGTGTTTTAAGAAAAGAATTAAAAAAATATACAGGAGAGGCAACAAATTTAATAGTAGCACAAAGAATAGGAACTGTTATGAATGCAGATAAAATTATTGTTTTGGATGAAGGAAATGTAGTAGGAAATGGAACACATAAAGAATTATTAAAGAATTGTGAAGTATATAAACAAATAGCTTTGTCACAATTATCAGAGGAGGAATTAGAAAATGCGGAATAGAAAAAGAAGAAAAAAGACCTCCTAGGAGAGGTCCTGGTATGATGGGACCAATGCCAGCAGAAAAGGCTAAAGATTTTAAAAATGCTATAAAAAGATTATTTGGTGAATTAAAAAGATTTAGAGTTTTAATTTATATATCAATTATTTTAGCAGTTTTTCGGTTCAATACTTTCAATAATTGCACCAGATAAGTTATCAGAATTAACTGATGAAATATCAGCTGGATTAGTAATAAATACAGATAATTTTCAGACTGTAACTCGGAATAGTAATGAATAATTTATCTACAGGTACTTTTGAAGAATTTGAGATAGATGGTAAGATAATATCTATTGAAGATCAAGTAGAATTTGCTGAGATTATAGAAAAACTTGGAGAAAATGTAGAGCCAGATGAAATTTATTCTAAGATAGATCAAATGCCAGATTCAATTAAAGAAGTTGTAAAACCAGTTATGGATATGAATGTTATAAAAGGTATTACTATATTTTTGGTTTCAATATATCTTTGCAGTGCATTATTTATGTATATAGAGTCTATTTCTATGACAGATGTAGCCAATAAATTTGCTAAGAATTTACGTACAAGAATTTCTAATAAAATTAATAAATTGCCACTTAAATATTTTGATAGACATCAATCAGGAGATATTTTATCTAGAGTAACAAATGATGTAGATACAATAGCTCAATCAATGAATCAGTCTTTATCAACATTAGTAAGCAGTGCTACGTTATTTATAGGAACTATAATTATGATGTTTTATACTAATTGGATTATGGCAATTACAGCAATATTTGCCAGTATGATTGGTTTTGTATTTATGTTTTTAATTTTAGGAAAATCTCAAAAATACTTTGTTGCAAGACAAGTAGAACTTGGAAATTTAAATGGACATATAGAAGAAATATATTCTGGATTAAATGTTGTAAAAGCATATAATGGTAAAAAAGATGCTGATGAGAAATTTGATGAATTAAATAAAAAAGTATATGAATGTAATAGAAAAAGTCAGTTTTTATCTGGACTTATGCAACCATTAATGATATTTATAGGTAACTTTGGATATGTTGCGGTTTGTATAGTTGGAGCATTGCTCGTAATGAATAATAAAATTTCATTTGGTGTTATAGTAGCATTTATTACTTATGTAAGACTATTTACATCACCTTTGTCACAAATAGCTCAAGCTATGACGTCACTTCAATCTACTGCTGCAGCAAGTGAGAGAGTTTTTGAATTTTTAGATGAAAATGAACTAGAAGATGAAAGTAAAAAAACCAAAGTATTAGATAGAGAAAAAGTTAAAGGTGAAATTGAATTTGAGCATGTAAAGTTTGGATATGATGACGACAAATTAATTATAAAGGATTTTAATGCTAAAGCTAAACCAGGACAAAAGATTGCTATTGTAGGGCCAACAGGTGCTGGAAAAACTACTATGGTAAATTTGCTTATGAAATTTTATGAAATTAATTCTGGAGATATAAAAATTGATGGAATATCTACTAAAGAATTAACAAGAGAAAATATACATAGCTTATTTACAATGGTGCTTCAAGATACATGGTTATTTAATGGTAGTATTAAAGATAATATAGTTTATAATAGAGATCATATTTCAGATGAAAGAGTAGAGGAAGTTTGCAAAACAGTAGGATTAAATCACTTTATAAAAACTCTACCTAATGGATATAATTCACAAATTTCAGATAATGATAGTGTATCAAGTGGTCAAAGACAATTATTAACTATTGCAAGAGGTATGATTGAAGATTCACCATTTTTGATTTTAGATGAGGCAACAAGTAATGTTGATACTAGAACAGAAGAGTTAGTACAAAAAGCTATGGATAAGCTAACAGAAGGAAGAACATCATTTATAATTGCACATAGATTATCTACAATAAAAAATGCAGATTTAATATTAGTTATGAATGAAGGAAATATTATAGAGCAAGGAAATCATGAAGAATTATTAGAAAAAGATGGTTTTTATGCAGAACTTTATAATTCTCAATTTCAAAATTAAGTTTATTAAAATTTAAATTATATAAGTCAGAAAGGTAGCTTGCATAGTACTTTTTTGGCTTATTATTTTTTAAACTATCATATACTTTTTTTAGAAGTAATGGTATAATAATCATATAAAATTTAAAACAAGTGAAAGGAGCGGTTAGATGAGTGTAAAAGTAAATGAAGATAAAGAGATTGTTAAAACAATAAAAGAAGGCTTGAAAAAAAATGGTGGATATTGCCCATGTAGATTTGAAAAAACAGAAGATACTAAATGTATGTGTAAAGAATTTAGAGAACAAATAAAAGATCCTAATTTTGAAGGATTTTGTCATTGTTTATTATATTATAAATCAAAATAAAAGGAGATATGAAATATGTCTGAAATTAATTTAACAAATGAAAACTTTGAAAAAGAAATAACAGAAGGAATAGTATTAGTTGATTTTTTTGCGACTTGGTGTGGACCATGTAAAATGATAGAAGGTATTTTATCAGAAATTGCAGAAGAATATGAAAATAAAATAAAAGTGGGAAAAGTAAATGTAGATGAGCAAAATGAGTTAGCAATAAAATATCAAATTTTAAATGTTCCAACTATAATATTATTTAAAGATGGTAAAGCAATGAAAGTTTTAGTAGGACTACAGTCTAAAGCTGAAATTGAAAAGATAATAAATAACTTATAAAAATAAAGGAGAAAAAATTGGATTATATATTAATATTTTTAGAAGGAATTTCAAGTTTTATATCACCTTGTTTATTACCAATGGTTCCAATTTATGTATCATATTTTATTGGAGAAGATAATGATAATAAAAAAGTAATATTAAATTCATTAGGATTTGTATTAGGATTTACAATAGTATTTTTAATACTTTCTATTTTTGCAAGTTCTTTAGGAATGGTATTAAGTAATAATATTAGATATATTAAAGTATTTTTTGGAATAGTAATTATTTTATTTGGATTAAATTATATTGATATTTTAAAAATAAATTTTTTAAATAAATCTAGGATTAGAAGAATTGATCCAAAAAATTTTAACTTTTTAAAATCAATGTTATTTGGAATATTATTTTCAATAAGTTGGACTCCATGTATAGGTACATTTTTAAGTTCAGCATTATTATTAATAGCCAAAGGACAAAATTTATTAAAAGGTATAGGGATGATGTTATTATATTCTATTGGATTAGGAATACCATTTATAATATCTGCAATTTTAATAGATAAAGTAAAAAAAGCTTTTGATTTTATAAAAAAGCATTATTGTATAATAAAAAGAATTTCTGCTGTAATATTAATTATAGCAGGTATATATATGATAGTATTTTAGGAGGAAAGAATGAAAAGTAAAGTATTAATCATAATAGCTATAATATTTTTTGTTATAGTGATGATAATATTAAGTAAGTATTTAAATAATATGAATAATTCAGAAATAAGCAATAATCAAGAGAGCAAATTGAATGATGGTCAAATAGAAATTATAGAAGTAACAAGTGATAATTTTGAAGAAGAAGTTTTAAATAGTTCAAAAACTGTAGTAATAGATTTTTATGCTGATTGGTGTCAACCTTGTAAAGTGTATTCACCAATTATTGAAGAGTTTGCTAAGGAAAATGAAAATATAAAAATAGTAAAAGTAGATGTTGATAACTCTGAAGATTTAGCAATAAAATATCATGCAATATCTATACCAACAACAGTTATAATTAAAGATGGTAAAGAGGTTAATAGAGTGGTTGGAATAGTGAGTAAAAGTGATTTAGAACAAATTTTACAAACTGATTAGAAAATTTTATTTATTTTGTTTGGACTTTTTAGATTTTATGTGATATTATTAAAAAAATAATTTTTATAAAGGTAATTTAGAAATGAAAAAATTGGTAGATATTGTAGAAGAGTTTTTTTTGAAAATATTTGAAAAAATAGGATTAAAAAAATTTGTAGAATGGTATAAAGAACATAAAGAAGGAATGAGATATTTAGTATTTGGTGGATTAACAACATTAGTAAATATTTTAACTTATGGAATAGCTTTTTATATAATTCATATAGATAATAGTATAAGTAATATAATAGCATGGGTAGTTTCTGCAATATTTGCATATATAACTAATAAATATTGTGTATTTAATTCAAATATTAATACTGCAAAAGGTTTAATATATGAAATAATATCTTTTTTTGGATGTAGACTTTTAACTTTGGGAATAGATGAAGCTATTATGATTATTACAGTAGATAAATTTGGATTAAATGCTTTATTAATGAAGATTATAGTGAATATTATTATTGTAATTTTAAATTTTATATTTAGTAAATTAATTATATTTAAAAAGAAGAAATAATTTGTTGTGAAATGCTCTTTTAGAGCATTTTTCTTTTATTATAAATTATTAATTTTGTTCGTCATAAGCAAATAAAAACACGATTATCATACTGCTTATTTTAGCTCGGAGTGTCTCTAAATGCAATAGTAGGACAAGATGGAATTGTAGAAAAGGCCCAAAAAGCAGCAGATGAAACGGAAAGAGCAGGAATAAAAGAAGAGATAGAGCTTAAAATTGCAAACCTTCAAATGGAACAAGATAAAGTAGGAAAAGAATTAAGTAAAGAAGATATAGAAAATACATTAAATGAATTAGAAGGAATAGATGTAGATGTAGTAGGAGGAACAATAGATGGAGAATATAAAGAACATAGTTTTGAAATAGATGAAGAAAATAATGTAATAGTAGGAAAGAAGATAGAAGGAGAAAAACCAACAGGAGTAGTTATATTAAAAACAACAGATGAAGTAGCATTAGAAGTAAAATTACAAGTAGTAGGAGAAGTAAAAGGAAAAGCAACAATAGAAAGTATAGAAGCAATAGATAAAGAAAAAGTAGAAGAAATAGAAGATGAAAGTAATCGGACAAAATTCACAAATGTTTAAAGTAACAGATAATGGAAAATATGTATTTAGAATAAAAGCAAGTAATCGGAAGAAGTATAAAAATTACAAGTGAAGAAGTAGTAAATGCAGCACCAATAAGAGATGATATATTAAGTGGAATAGAAGCAATGGATAGTGGTGGAAAAAAGATGATAAGAGTAAAAGGAACAACAGATAGTAGTATAACAGAAGAAACAGTATATGAAGAAGAAGTATATAATTTTAATGTAATAAGAGTAGATGGAGATTTAGAATTAAGTACAGAACTAGGAGCAAATGGAAAAGTAAAGATAAATGGAGTAGAAACAGATATAAGTACTATAACAGATTTAGAGGTATCAAGTGATGGAAAAATATATTCAGTAGGAAATCAAAATGATGTAGCAACAGCAAATGAATATGCAAAAAATGGAGTAGTATTAAAAGTAGAAGGAGATTTAAAAATAGGAGAAGATACAACACTAACAGCAGTAGCAAGTACAGGAGGATTCGGAGGTCCAAAAGGAATGTATATATATTGTGAACGGAACATTAACAAATAATGGAACAATTAGTATGACAGCAAGGGGAGCAAAAGCAGAAGGGCAGAATGTGTATTTATTTAAAAATATTGAAGGTAATTTTGAGTATGTTCCAGCAGTTGGTGGTACTGGTGGAATTGCTCGAGCAGGATCTTGGGGCACTTCTCGGTGATACAGGTAGCGATAGAGGAACTGGGGGTGGTGCAGCTTCAGCTGCTGTAAATAATTCAAATCAACACCCACATGGAGGTGGTACAGGAACTAGTTATTCTGGTGGTACTGGTGGAGGTACTTTACATAATGGCGCAAGTGGTTCAGCAAATGGTGGTTCAGGTGGATTTGGATGGCGGAGGTGGTGCTGGAAATCCTTGTGGTAAAAGTTCAAGAGGAGGTTTTTATGGAAGCGATGCGCATAATGGTACAGGAGGTCTTATTGTATTATTTAGTTTATCATTAGCTCGGAAATGGAGAATTTGTTTCTTGTGGTTCAACAGGAGGTTCGGCTTATACTAATGAATATGTTTATAGTGGTGGAGGTTCTGGAGGTGGAAGTATTAATATATTTATTAATAGTTTATTTAGTAATACTTGTTTATTTGATGCATCTGGTTATGGACAATTTAAAACAACTCCAGGAGGAACAGGCACAGTTACAATAGGAACAATAGTAGGAGGATATTATACAGGTTTAGATATATAATTAAATCTAAATAAATATATATTAATGTTATAAATGACACTTAATTTCTAGAATGGATTTAAGTGTTATTTTTATATTTGAAATATAAAAAGGAGAAAGTAAAATCTTAATGATAATATATATACTTAAACTTTCCAAATTTATATTGACAATAAAATTTTAAATTTATATAATATTTTTGGTAAAATTAAGTATAATAAGGAGTAGAAATATGAAAAATCTTTTAGGTTGTAATCAATTCACTAAAGAAAGTTTAAATGAACTATTGAATTTAGCAGAAAAAATTAAGAAGAATCCAGAAAAATATAAAGATGCATTAAGTGACAAAATTATTGCAGTAATGTTTTTTGAGCCAAGTACAAGAACAAGAATGTCTTTTGAGTCAGCTATTTTGAAACTTGGTGGTAAAATGATAGTTACAGAAAACGGAAAATCGAATTCATCTGCAACCAAAGGAGAAACATTAGAAGATACAATAAATGTTATAAATGGATATGCTGATGCATTAGTTATGAGACATTCATTAGATGATTCAGCAGAGATTGCTGCAAAAGTTGCAACTATTCCCGTAATAAATGCAGGAAGTGGTAAAAAAGAGCATCCAACCCAAGCATTATTGGATATGTTTACAATTAATGAGAAACGTGGAAAGATAGATGGTTTAAAATTAGTAATTTTAGGTGACTTAGTGTATGGAAGAACAATACATTCATTATTAGAATTAGTAAGTTTATATGATAATGTAGAAGTTTATGGACTTAGTAAAGAAGTTTTTGAATTACCAGAAAAATATATAAATATGTTAAAAGACAGAGGAATTACTTATAAAAAATGTACAAGTTTTGACGAATTGCCAAAAGATGTAGATGTTTTATATCACACAAGAATACAAGCTGAAAGATTCGAAGGAGACTTAGGAAAAGAAGAATTTATAATAAATAAAGAAGTTTTAAATAAGTTTTCAAAAGATACAATAGTACTTCATCCATTACCAAGAGTTGATGAAATTTTAGCAGAAATAGATACAGATGAGAGAGCTATGTATTTTAAACAAGCACATAATGGAGTTCCAATTAGAATGGCTGTTTTATTACGAGCATTTGATAGGGACAATATATAAATAAATTTATTCTTACATATCTCAAAAATATTTTAGGAGTAGTGTAAGAATGTTAAAAAAGATATTTAAATTTTTTGGGATATTATTAATGATTTTAATAATATCTCTTATTTTATGGTTTTTAGTTGAATTTAAAAAATCTGATGGAAATGTTACAAAAGCTACAATTGGAATGCTTGAAAAAGTGGCAGATAATGTTGTAGAAGCAAAAGAAGTATATGTATTGTTTATGGGAGTAAGTACAGATTTAAAACAGAAGTTAACTGATACAATAATGCTTATGGGATATAACCCAGAAAAGCAAAAAGCTTTTATTGTATCTATTCCAAGAGATACATTTGTGGGAAGAAATTTAAATACTGCAACAGCTAAAGATAAAATAAATTCATTATATTCTGTAAGTCCTGAAAAAACAGTTTCTGCTGTTGAAAAACTCACAAATGTTGAAATAGATTATTATGTAATGATGAATACAGATAGTCTTATTAAAATTGTAGATATTTTAGGTGGAGTGCAATTTGATGTACCTATAAATATGAATTATGATGATAAAAGTCAAAATTTGCATATACATTTAAAAAAAGGACCACAATTGATTAATGGAAAAAAAGCAGAAGGATTATTAAGATTTAGGCATAATAATAATGGAAGTTCATATTCTACTGAATATGGGGATAATGATTATGGTAGAATGAGAACTCAAAGAGAATTTATTTTTGAAACAATTTCACAATGTTTAGAAGTTAGAGATTTAGATACAATGAAGAAACTTGTTGCAGAAGCATTTGATAGTATTGAGACTAATTGTCCTTTAAGTTATATTTTATCTTATTTAGTTTATGCATATAGTTTTAATATGGAAGATTTAATTTTAGAACAAATACCTGGAGAGTCAGTACTTACAAATAATGTTTGGGTATTTAAAAATGATAAACTTCGGAACAGAAGAACTTATGCAGAAAATTTTAAGTGACTTCTATTAAAATTTTCCAAGATATTCTATAAATTTTTAGTATAATAGTTGACTTTATTTTGATAATTAATTAAAATATCATCATAGGGATAAAGGGGGTATTATGTCTAGAAAAAAAAGTGTAGTCAAAAACTATATGTATAATTTGATATACCAAATATTAATACTAATACTCCCATTAGTTACTACTCCATATCTGTCAAGAGTTTTGGGTGCAGAAGGAGTAGGAATATATGGTTATACATATGCAATAGTTACATATTTTGTATTATTTGGCTCTCTTCGGAATAGCACTTTATGGACAAAGAGAAATTGCATATACCCAAGATCAACCAGGTAAAAGGAAAAGAATATTTTTAGAATTAGTTATATTTAGATTTTTAACTATTGCAGTAGCAATTGTAGTTTATTATTTCTTTTTTATAAAAGGCAAACAATATCAGGACTATTATACTATACTTATAATTGAAATAATAGCAGCAGCTTTTGATATAAGTTGGTTTTTTCAAGGAATTGAAGAATTTAAAAAAACTGTAATGAGAAATGTTTTAGTTAGAATAGTAAGTGTTTCACTGGTGTTTATTTTAGTAAAGAATTATAATGATTTATGGAAATATATGCTAATTTATTCACTTGGAGATTTTTTAGGTAATTTATTACTTTGGTTTTATTTACCTAAATATTTAAAGGGTGGTAAAATAGGAAAATTAAATGTAAGAAGGCATTTTATACCAATTGTTTTGCTATTTATACCACAAGTTACAAATAAAATTTATAATTTATTAGATACAACTATGCTTCGGAACAATAGTATCAAATAAACAGGAAACAGGTTATTATGAACAAGCTCAAAAAGTAATTAGACTTTTACTTACAATTGTTACATCTCTTGGAGTTGTTATGGTTCCGAGAATGGCAAGTACTTTTGCAACAGGGGATAGAAAACAAATAAATAAATATATTAAAAATTCATTTAATTTTGTTTTTATTATATCTTTTCCAATGATGTTTGGTATAGCAAGTATTTCAAAAGCTTTTGTTCCAATATTTTTTGGAAATGGATATGATAAAGTATCACTTTTAATTATGATATTTTGCCCAATGTTAATACTTATGGGAATTGAAAATGTAATAGGTACACAGTATTTGTTACCATCAAAAAGACAAAAAGAATTTACAATTTCAGTACTTTCAGGAGTTATAGCAAATTTAATTTTAAATTCAATTTTTATAAGACTTTGGAGTTCTGTTGGAGCTTCTGTTGCTACTATTCTTTCTCAACTTGTTGTAGATGCAGTGCAAATTTATTATGTAAGAAATGAGATAAATTTTAAACCACTTATTAGATTAATTGTAAGATATTTATTTGCAAGTCTTATAATGTTTGGAATTTGTAGTATAGTTAAAATATTTGTAAAAACAGGAGTGTTAACTATTATATTACAATGTAGTATAGGGTTATTAGTTTATGTAGGACTGTTAATTTTACTAAAAGATAGATTTATGAGAAGTATTATAGATAAGGTAAAATCAAAAATGCCAATATTAAATAGAATCTAAAGAAAATTTTAAGAGAGGTAAGCATATGAAGAAAAAAATTATTTTAGTAATTTTAATTTTATTATTAGTAGCAAATTGTTCATACATTTTTGCTGTTACAAAAAACGAATTAAATAATAAACAGAATGAACTAGATAATAAAATATCGCAAAAAGAAGATGAAATTGATGAGAAAAATTCTCAAATATCTGCTTCAATGAAAGAAGTTCAAAATCTAACAGCAGATATTAGTACTTATGAACAAGCAATTTTAGATTTAAATAGTAAAATAAGTGAAACTACTAAACAGATAGAAGCGGCAGAGAAAGAGATAAAAGAGAAAGAACAAACTCTTAATGAAAAACAAGAATTGTTAGATAAAAGATTAGTAGCCTTATATGAAAGTGGAAATACATCATATATAGATTTATTGTTGTCGTCAGCTGATTTAACAGATTTTATATCAAAATATTATTTAATATCAGAACTTGCAACAATAGATACAGAACTTATAAATTCAATTCGTGTTGCAAAGCAGGCAGTTGAAGATTCAAAAGTTGGATTAGAGAATAATAAAACTTCTTTGGAATCTGCAAAAGCAGAACAAGTTCAAAAACAGAATGAATTAGCAGCGGCTAAAAAAGAAAAAGAAAAGAAAGTAGCCAATTTATCAGCTGAAGAAAAAGAGCTTGAAAAAGAATTAGCTGCGTTTGAAGCTGATAAGAAAAAAATACAAGATGAATTAATTGCAATTGCCAAAAGAGAAGAAGAAGAGAGAAAAAGAAGAGAAGAAGAAGCTAAAAAGAATGGAAGTACATCTTCAAATAATACATATACAGCACCTAGTTCACATGGATACATATTTCCTGTAAAAGGACTTACAAGGGCTAGTATAAATAATCCATCATACCCATCATATCGTGGACATACTGGTATTGATATAAATAGAAATGTTGTACGGAAAACAAGTAATAGCAGTAAAATCTGGTACTGTAGAAATTTCAGCAGCAAGAAAAACTTCAAGTGGAGCGTATTTTAGCTATGGAGAGTATGTAGTTATAAATCATCATGATGGAACAATGACTTTATATGCACATATGTTAGCTGGATCTAGACAAGTTTCTCCTGGGCAAAAAGTATCACAAGGACAAGTTCTAGGAACAGTTGGAAGTACAGGAAATTCTTCTGGAACTCATTTGCATTTTGAAGTTCGTGTAGGAGGAAGGCCTGTAAATCCAATGCCATATTTACCATAAAACAAAAATAGAAATGGAGCAGAAAATGTACGAAGTATTTGCAGATTTACATATTCACATAGGAAGAAGTGAGAATGGAAAACCTATAAAAATTACAGCAGCAAGAAGTTTAAACTTTGCAGGAATAGCCAAGGAATGTGTTGAAAGAAAAGGTATAAATATAGCTGGAATTATAGATTGTGCATCTCCATATGTTATAGAAGATATTGAAAATTTTCTAAAACAAGGTGAAGCATATGAACTTGAAAAAGGTGGAATAATATATAAAGATAAGGTTTGTATAATACTTGGAAGTGAGATAGAAACATCTGAACTAAATGATGATGGAAGAACTGGTAGTGCACATAATTTGTGTTATTTTCCATATTTAAAAGATATAAAAGCTTTTTCAAAAGAAATGGAAAGTTATATAAAAAATATGACACTTAGTTCGCAAAGAGCAAATATTTCGGCTTATGAATTGATAGATATAGTTCAAAAATATAATGGAATATTAGTTCCAGCTCATTGTTTTACACCACATAAAAGTTTTTATGGGAATTGTACATCAAGTTTAAAAAGAATATTTAAAGAAAAATATGATGATATATATGCAATTGAACTTGGATTAAGTTCAGATACATTTTTAGCAGATGAGATTTCTGAATTAGAAACAAAAACATTTTTAACTAATTCAGATGCACATTCCCTTCCAAAAATAGCTAGAGAATATAATAAAATGTTAGTAGAAGATATAAATTTTGAGGAATTTTTGAAAGTTTTAAAAAGAGAAAATGGAAGAAAAGTTATTAAAAATTATGGGCTAGACCCAAAGCTTGGAAAATATCATAGAACATATTGTGAAATATGTTGTAAACAAATTCCAGGGAAAGCACCTGTTAGTAAATGTGATACTTGTGATAGTAGAAACATAACAATGGGAGTTTTTGATAGAATAGAAGTAATAAAAGATAGAAAAGAAACAAAAAGTCCAGATTTTAGACCTGAGTATATCTATCAAATACCATTAACATTTATACCAGGTATTGGAAAAAAGACAATAAATAAATTATTAGATAATTTTGGAACTGAAATGACCATACTTCATAAACTCTCAGATGATGATATAGAAGCTGTAGTTGGAGAGAAAATATCAAAAAATATTATTAATTCTAGAGATGGAAAGATGAACATAATTGAAGGTGGTGGAGGCATTTATGGTCAAGTAAAATGTGAGTAAATGTCATAATATAAGTTCTTTTTCTTAAAAAAATTGAATATATTTTACATAGTATATGAAAAATTTAAGAATTGGAGAACAAAAAATGAAGCTGATAATTGAATACATAAAAAAATATAAAGTAACATATATTGGAGTAGTATTAATTTTTATAGTTGGAATTATACTTGGGATATGTGTTACTTTTAAAATTCCAAATAATGAGAAAACAGAAATAAAAGACTATATTCAAACTTCAATAAATTCATTAAAAGAAAATAACATTAATAAACAAAGTGTATTTGGAAAAACCTTTGTAAATAATTTAAAATTTCTAATGATAGTATGGATATTAGGATGTACAATAATTGCTGGATTTACAATATATATACTTATGATTTATAAAGGATTTTTAATTCGGATATATAGTAACAGTTATACTGGTGACTTTTGGAGTTAAACAGGGATTAAGTTTTTTGTTTCCAATATTAATTTTACAAAATATAATTTTTCTTCCAATAATTTTTTTACTAGCTACAAGTGGAATTAGGATGTATAAAGGAATAATGAAAAAAGAAATTGACATAAAATATGGATTAATAAGACATTGTATAATTATGTTAATAGCAATATTTTTTGCTATTATAGCGAGTTGTGTAGAAGCATATTTATCAACAATTATGTTGAATTTTTTATAAAAAAATTTATGAAAACTATTTACTTTTTATATAAGATTTGATATAACATATGTAGCTTATGTAAATAATAAATTAGGAAATAAATTATAAAAGCAATTTAAGGGGAATAGGTGAACAAAGATGGAAAAACAAATAAAACTCTTTTTAGATTTTTTAGAGAATGATAAGAAATTAGTTAATAATACTTTACAATCATACAAAAGAGATATTATACAATATCAAGAGTATACTCAAGAAAACAATGTAAATTATTTGAAGGTTAACAGTAACAGTATTAATAAATATTTTGAGTATTTAGAATCTATTGGTAAAAAGACATCTACTATTTCTAGAAATTTAGCATCAATAAGATCTTTTTATCAATTTTTAGTTAGAACTAAAAAAATAAAAAAAGATCCAACAGTTGGAATACAATCTCCTAAAGTTGAAAAAAAGATGCCTAATATTTTAACTTCAAAAGAAGTTGAATTGCTATTAGAACAACCTAAAGATGTTGATTTAAAAGGGATACGTGATAAAGCAATGTTAGAGTTTGCATATGCTACTGGAATGAGAGTTACAGAAATAATATCATTAGATATATCAGATGTAAATTTTAAAGATAATTTCGTAACTTGTAAAGCAGGACACAAAAAAAGGATTATACCACTTGGAAATTTATCTATGAAAGCTTTAGAGGAATATGTTAAATCAGCAAGACCATATTTAATAAAAGATGAAAGTGTTAAAGCTTTATTTGTAAACATAAATGGAAAAAGATTAACAAGACAAGGATTTTGGAAAATAGTAAAATATTATAAAGAACAAGCAAATATTTCAAAAGATATAACACCACATATCTTAAGGCATTCTTTTGCTACACATTTATTACAAAACGGAGCAGATTTAAAAGCAATACAAACAATGCTTGGACATTCAGATATATCATCAACACAAGTATATATGCAATTTCAAAATGAAAATTTAAAAGAAGTATATAAAAAAGCTCATCCAAGAGCATAATATAGAATTAAATAAATTATGTAAGAATGTTAATGAAATTGAATTTTGTTAACATTCTTTTAATATTTTTTAATTTAGTATATTTAAAAATAGATTGCATTAAAAATTCGTCATAAGAAAATAAAAACACGATTATTATACTGATTATTTTAGCAGGAGTATCTTTAAATGCAATTGTAGGAGAAGAGCGGAATTATAGAAAAGGCACGGGAAGGCAGCAGATGAAACAGAAAGAGCAAGTATAAAAGAAGAAATAGAACTAAAAATTGCAAATCTTCAAATGGAGCAAGACAAAGTAGGAAAAGAATTAAATAAAGAAGATATAGAAGAAACGTTAAGAGAGCTAGAAGGAATAGATGTAGATAATACAGGAAATATAATAGATGGAGAATATAAAAATCATAGCTTTGAGATAGATGAAGAAAATAATGTAATAGTAGGAAAAAAGATAGAAGGAGAAAAGCCAACAGGGGCGGTAATATTGAAAACAACAGATGAAATAGCATTAGAAGTAAAATTGCAAGTAGTAGGAGAAGTAAAAGGAAAAGCAACAATAGAAAGTATAGAAGCAATAGATAAAGAAAAAGTAGAAGAAATAGAAGATGAAAGTAATCGGACAAAATTCACAAATGTTTAAAGTAACAGATAATGGAAAATATGTATTTAGAATAAAAGCAAGTAATCGGAAGAAGTATAAAAATTACAAGTGAAGAAGTAATAAATGCAGCACCAATCAGAGATGATATAATAAGTGGAATAGTAGCAATGGATAGTGGAGGACCAAAAATAATAAGAGTAAAAGGAACACCAGAAAGTTCAATAACAGAAGAAACTGTATATAATGAAGAAATATATAATTTTAATGTAGTAAGGATAGATGGTGACTTAGAATTAAGTGCAGAACTAGGAGCGAATGGAAAAGTAAAAATAAATGAAGTAGAAACAGATATAAGTACTATAACAGATTTAGAGGTAT
>CANRSD010000010.1 GCA_947642355.1 uncultured Clostridia bacterium | reverse complement strand
AAAAAATTAGATGTAAATTCATTTATTTACATCTAACAGTATACATGTAATTTATATAAAACTGTGATAAAATTAAAGAAGATGATAAAGTTTAGGTGCCCCTTACTTTATTGCAAAAAAATAATAGGGGGCAGAAGCCTCCTAGAAATTTGGAGGTATAAGAATGAGTGTTGCTGGAGATTTGAAATGTCCATACTGCGGAAAAGTTAATCCACGGTTGTCAGGAGCTTTGGGACTGGTAGGAGGTCTGAAAAAGACCTGCTTATACTGTGGAAAGGAGTTTGAGATGAAATCATCTTTAGCTCCTAACAGCAGCAAAACTGAACAGCCTAAGGTTCAGGAAAGCAAAACTGAAGAGCCGACTGGAAAAAATCTTCAGGAGAACGAAGAAAAAAAGGCTCAGGAGTTTTTGCTTAAAACGCAACTGTCGAAGTTTACGACAGAGCAACTCAGAGCTGAGCTTGCCAGACGTCAAAGAGACGGCGAGCGCTAATCATCTAAACCTGTATACATATGCGTATACAGGTTTATTTTTATATTAAATGTTAATTAAATTATTGTTCTATTATGATTTTTTCAAATTTGATTGATTTTTCAATTTGTTTAACATATAATAATACAAGTAAAAATATAATTATATTTCTACTTATATAAATTTATAAAAAAAGAGGGAAATAACCTTGAAAAAAATTATTTTTAAAGGCTGTGGAACAGCAATAGTAACACCATTTAATGAAAATGGAGTAAATTTTGAGGAATTTGGAAAACTTATAGAAGACCAAATAGAAAATTCAGTAGATGCAATTATTGTATGTGGTACAACTGGTGAAGCATCTACAATGACAAAGCAAGAAAAAGAAGAAATAATAAAGTATGCAATTAATAAAGTGAATAAAAGAATTCCAGTAATAGTTGGAACAGGTAGTAATTGTACACAAAGTGCAATAGAAATGACAAAATTTGCAGAATGTGTACGGAGCAGATGGGGCATTAGTAGTAACTCCATATTATAATAAAACTACTCAGGAAGGATTAATAGAGCATTTTAAAGCTATTGCTAAAGAAACAGATTTACCTATAATTTTATATAGTGTACCTAGCAGAACAGGTGTAAATATTTTGCCAGAAACATGTAAAAAGTTATCAGAAGTACCTAATATTGTAGCTATAAAAGAAGCTAGTGGAAATATTTCACAAATTGCAGAGATTTTAGCGTTATGTGGAGATAATTTATCAGTATATTCAGGAAATGATGATCAGATAGTGCCTATTTTATCACTTGGGGGAATTGGAGTAATTTCTGTTTTATCTAATATTGCTCCAGAATATACACATAATATAGTTAAAAATTATTTTGATGGAGAAGTGAAAATAAGTTCAAAAATGCAATTGAATTCAATAAATTTAATTAATGCGTTATTTAGTGAAGTAAATCCAATACCTGTAAAAGAGGCATTAAATATTATGGGATATGATTTTGGAAAACCAAGATTACCACTAGTTCCTATGAAAGAAAATAAAAAAGAGATTTTAAAACAAGAGATGAGAAATTTTGGAATTTTAAAATAAAAAAATAATAGCTCGTTTTAGAGTTTGTGAATAAAGCGAGCTTTTTTATATAAAATGGAGGGAAATTATGAAAACTGTAAGAATTTTAATTAATGGTTGTAATCGGAAAAATGGGACAAGAAGTTGCCAAAAAAGCACGAGTAATGGAAAATATTGAAGTTTTGTGTGGAGTTGATACAAAAGATTTTGGAGATAATTTCTTTTCTGTTTATACAAATTTGGAAGATATAAGAGAAATGCCAGATGTAATTGTAGATTTTTCTGTTCCAGTTGCAAGTTTTAAAATATTAGAATTTGCTAAAAAGAATAAAATACCAACTGTTATAGCGACAACAGGATTTTCGGACGACGAATTAGTTAAAATAGAAGAATATTCAAAAGAAATACCTGTATTTCAATCTTATAATATGTCTTATTCAATTAGTGTTATGAGAAAAATTGTTGCTGAACTTGCAAAAAAACTAGAACCATCAGATATAGAAATAGTAGAAACTCATCATAGAAGAAAGATTGATAGTCCAAGTGGTACAGCATTAATGCTTGCAGGTAGTATAAATGAAGCTTTAGATAATAATATGAATTATGAGTATAATAGACATAGTAAAAGAGAAAAAAGAGGAGAAAATGAAATTGGTATTCATTCAATAAGAGGAGGAACAGAAGCTGGAAAGCATACAGTTATTTTCTTTGGAGAAGATGAGAGTTTTGAATTAACTCATAATGTTACATCAAGAGCAGTTTTTGCAGACGGTGCATTAAAAGCAGCGAAATTTTTAGTTTCTAAAGACTCTGGATTATATAATATGGATGATATTACTTAAATTTTAAGGAGGCTTTTTATGATATTTATAAATAATCAGGAAAAGTTAAATAAATTGCATTTTAAAAAAGATAATTATTATGTAGTTAGTGATTTTGACCAAACTATTACTAAAGGAACTACAAAAGGAAGTTGGGCAATTGATATTGAAAGAAATAATAAGTTTGAAGAGGAAAGAGCAGCTCTATATAATTATTATAGACCAATTGAAATAGATAACACTATTGATTATAATAAAAAATTTAATCTTATGAAAGAATGGTATGAAAAATCTTTAAGACTACTTATAGAACATGGCGTAAAAGAACAAGAAATAATAAGTACTGTTAAAACAGGAAAATTTGAATTACGTAATCGGAGCTAAAGATTTTTTTATAAAATTATATAATGAGAAAGTACCAATTTTAATACTTTCTGCTGGAGTTGGAAATGTAATAATTGAGATTTTGAAATATAATAATATATTTTTTGATAATATTTATATAGATAGTAATTTTTTGGAATTTTTAGATGGACAAATAGTTGGGATTTCTAGTAATATAACACATACAATGAATAAAAATTCAGATAATCTTTTGAAAAGATATGGAAATAAAATTAAAGATAGAGAGAATATACTATTATTTGGAGATGTTTTAAGTGATATAAAAATGATTAAAGAAGAAGATTTATCAAGAACTTTAACAGTTGGATTTTTAGATGTAAAAATTAATGAAAATTTAAGATATTATAATGATACTTTTGATATAGTATGTACAGAGGATACTTCTTTTAATGAGATAATGAAATTTTTAAAATTATAAATTTTGAAAGGAATGAAATAATATGCCAAAGAAATGGTTTAATTTATCAGTACAAGAAACAATGGAAGAGTTAGGCTCAAATTTAGAAAATGGATTAACACGGAGAACAAGTTAAAGAAAAGAATGAGAAATATGGTTTTAATGAATTAAAAGGAAAAAAGCCAAAAACAATATTTGAAAAATTTATAGATCAGTTTAAAGATTTTATGATTATTATTTTAATTATAGCTGCAATTGTATCTGCAATTATTGGTATAAAAGAAGGCGAGGGAATTACAGATACAATAATTATTATGATAGTAGTTGTTATAAATGCAATTATTGGAGTAGTTCAAGAAAATAAAGCTGAAAAATCTTTAGAAGCATTAAAAAAGATGAGTAGCCATGTTGCAAAAGTAATTAGAAATAAAAATCTTGTAGTTTTACCTTCAAAAGATTTAGTACCAGGAGATATAGTTATATTAGAAGCAGGTGATTATGTACCAGCGGATTTAAGATTAATAGAAAGTGTAAATCTTAAAGTTCAAGAATCAGCACTAACTGGTGAATCTGTTCCAGTAGAAAAAAATTCTAATGTTATTGAAAAAGAAGATATTGGAATTGGTGATAGAGAAAATATGGTGTTTTCTTCTAGTTTAGTTACTTATGGTAGAGGAAAAGGTATTGTTACAGATATAGGAATGAATACAGAAGTTGGTAAAATTGCTGGAATGATAAATGAAACAGAAGATAATGTAACACCACTTCAACAAAAATTAAATAATTTAGGTAAAGTTTTAGGAATAGCAGTTATTGTAATATGTATAGTTATTTTTATAGTAGGAAGTTTGTATGGTAAAGAACCTATTCATATGTTTATGACAGCAGTATCATTAGCAGTTGCAGCAATTCCAGAAGGTTTAGCTGCAATATCAACAATAGTTTTAGCAATTGGTGTACAAAGAATGGTAAAGAAAAATGCTATAGTAAAAAAACTTCCATCTGTTGAGACACTAGGTAGTGCTAGCGTTATATGTTCTGATAAAACAGGAACTTTAACTCAAAATAGAATGACAGTTAAAAATGTATTTGTAAATGGAAGAATATATAAAGTAGATGAATTACAAAATTTAGATGATGAAACAGATATAGTAATAAAAGCTGGTATGCTTTGTAATGACACAAAAGAATCAGAAGATGGTACTTTGACAGGAGACCCAACAGAAACAGCTTTAGTAGATTTAGCATATAGTTTAAAGTTTTCAAAAACTATATATGATGAAAACAAAAGAGTGGCAGAAATTCCATTTGATTCTGATAGAAAACTTATGACAACAGTAAATAAGTTTGGAGACAAATATTTTGTTTATACAAAAGGTGGAATGGATGAAGTTTTAAATGTTTGTATAAATTATAGAAAAAGTAATGAAATAAAAGAAGATTTAAAAGAATATAGAAAAGTTATAGAAGAAAATAATGTAGTTATGGCTGAGCAAGCATTAAGAGTTTTAGCATTTGCATATAAAGTATTAGACAATAAGCCATCAGAAAGTGAAATAGAGAATTTAGAAAGTGGGTTAACTTTTGTTGGAATGTGTGGAATGATAGATCCACCAAGACCAGAAGCAAAACTTGCTGTTGAAAAATGTATTTCAGCAGGAATAAAGCCAGTTATGATTACAGGAGATCACAAAATTACAGCATCTGCTATTGCTAAAGAATTAGGTATATTAAGAGAAAAAGATGAGGTAGTTACTGGAACAGAACTTTCTGAGATTTCAGATGAAGAATTAATAAAAAGAGTTAAAAATATTTCAGTATATGCAAGAGTTTCTCCAGAACATAAAGTGCGTATAGTAAAGGCTTGGCAAGCAAATGGAGAAATAGTTGCTATGACAGGAGATCGGAGTAAATGATGCACCAGCTTTAAAAACAGCAGATATTGGATGTAGTATGGGAATTACAGGAACTGATGTTGCTAAAGAAGCGTCAGATGTTATATTAACAGATGATAATTTTGCAACAGTTGTTGCATCAGTAGAAGAAGGTAGAAGAATTTATGATAATATTTTAAAAGCTATTAAATTTTTGCTTTCAAGTAATATAGGAGAGATTGTACTGTTATTTATTGCTATACTTATTTCACCATGGCTTGCTGATACATTTGGAATACCAGACAGCTTAATAAATAGTTTAGAACCACTTTTAGCAATTCATATATTATGGGTAAATTTAGTAACTGATTCTTTACCTGCATTAGCATTAGCAGTAGATCCAGCATCAAAAGATATAATGAAGAGAAAACCAAATAAAAATACAAAGGGTATATTTACAAAAGGAATAACATATAGAATTATATACCAAGGAGCTATGGTAGGTATTCTTACTTTGATAGCATTTATTTTAGGATTAAGTACTGAATCAAATGATCCTGTATATAAAATACAAGTAGCTCAAACAATGGCATTTATAGTATTAGCATTTTCAGAATTGGTACATGTATTTAATGTGAGAAGTGAAAAAAAATCTGCTTTTGTAGGAATGTTTAATAATAGCAAATTATGGCTTGCAATTGCAGTAAGTAGTATTTTAATGTTTTCAGTTTTATTTATACCAGGACTTAGAGAATTATTTGGACTTGTAATATTACCAATTACACAATTAGAAGAAACATGTTTATTAGTTATATCACCACTTATTATAGTTGAAATATTTAAATTATTAAAAATAAATACTTTAAAAGGAGAATAATTAAAGATAAAAAAGAGGGAATAAAATGGAGGAAAGACATTTAAATATTAGAAAAGTTTTAATAGTAATATTTACAGTTATTTTTGCATTAGTAATTATAATTACAAGTGCAATTGTAACAGCAAATTCAAGGAAGAAAAAAGAAGAAAAAAATATTCAAAAAGATAAATCATTAACAGATATATCTTCTTCTATAAGTAATATTGTAGGTAAATTTGATAATAATGTTAGTAATGATGGAGATATAGATAAAGAAGAAAATAATAATGAGAATAATGTACCAGAACCAAAGGAGCCAGAAAATGAAAGTAAAGGAGTTTTACCAGTACAGAATCCAAATGCAGCAGAGCAAATTAAAACTATATATGGTTCAGATGAAAAACAAATTTATCTTACTTTTGATGATGGACCATCAGGAAATGTTACGCCTCAAATATTAGATATATTAAGAGAAGAAGGAGTTCCAGCAACATTTTTCATATTAGGAAGTAGAGCAGAATTGTATCCAGAGCTTGTAAAAAAAGAATATGAAGAAGGGCATTTTATTGCAAATCACGGATATTCACATAAATATTCTGCTATTTATACATCAATAGAAACAGTAATGGATGAATATAGAAGGACAGAACTTGCTATTCAAACAGCACTTGGAAATCCAGAATTTCATAGTTATTTATTTAGGTTTCCAGGAGGTTCGAGTGGAGGACCATATCACAATTTAAAACAAGAGGCGAAAGCATATTTATGGAATAATGGAATTGCATCAACAAATTGGAATTGTTTAAATGGAGATGCAGAAGGTGGAAAAAGAACAAAAGAGCAATTAATTAGTAGATTATATGAAACAGCTGAAGGCCATACAAGTTTAATTATTCTTATGCATGATGCAGATGATAAACAAACAACAGCAGATGCTTTAAGAGAAATTATACAAAATTATAAATCACAAGGTTATACATTTAAGAATTTTTATGAAGTTTTTAAATAAAGATTATTTGAGTTTCGGTATTTTTAAATCTAATAAAACACCGAAACTTAAAAATTATTGTTTGACATATTATGTAAAATAGGGTATAATTATACTGTTTAATAGGACTTTTAGATTATATCCTATTTCCTTTAAGTTCACTAAAAAGTGAGGAGGAATACGGATATTTCTTCTCACTTTTTAGTTTAAAATAAATAAAAATAATTTTAGAGGAGGAAAGAAATGTTAACATTAATTATTGTGTTTTTGAGTATTTTTATTATTCGGGAGAATGAAAAGTACAAAAATCAAAAAGGGATGGCTTCATTAATACTAGTACTTATTCTGACTATTGATGCATGTTCTATACAGACATTGTATAATAATATTATTATAGGGCCAAAATTGCTAGAAGAAGAAAGTAATAGATTACCAATTGCACAAAAAGAATTCGAATCTTTAGTATCGAGTTTTAGGTATATGCCAGAATATGGTGATGAAAAGGAAGACTTAAATATTTTTGTAGAAGACTACTATAGATTAAATTCTGAAATCGAGTTTCTAAATGAAGATATTATTCGAAATCAAGAAAGAATGTTGCCAACTTTCGAAGTAAATAAGCTTTGTAGATTTTTGATTGATTTCGGAATTTTCAGTGGAAAAATCTTAGAGAGCATGAATTAGGAGAAAGAGAAATGGTAACTATGATAATATTATTACTATTGTTTTCATTAATAAATGCAGATGATATTAATGATGAAGATGGTAGGGCGCTTGAACGGAAATATGATAAGAAAATGTTGATAGGAATTTTGTTTGGAATGGAGGTTATGGCATTATGTGCAATTCATTCAAATATTAACGAAGCACCAAAGCTACTGAATGAAGAAAGAGAAAGGCTAGTACAAATAGAAGAAGAAATAAATGTACTAACTTCTGACTTTAATTATGTAGCAGAAAGTGGAGATAGTGTTGATAAAGTATATGAGTTTGAAGAGCAATATACGGAATTAAAAAATGAAATTGCATTTCTTAAAAGTGATATTGATAGAAATGAAAGAAGAATTAATCCAGATAGTTTTGGAAACAGATTTTCAAGATTCATGTTAGATTTTGGAATTTTTAGCTCAAAGTTTTATTAATGTTTTCTTTTAAAATTGGGAAAGTATCGTTTAGGTGTTTAGCTTAAACGATATTTCCTTTTTTACTTTTTAATCTGGTATGTAAATCTAATAAAAACACCAAACTTTAAAAATATAATATTTTATATTTTCATACATATATTTTAATAATAAGGTTATAATGGCATTGTAGGTGGATTTTGTATATAAATAAAATTTGGCACAAATCTATTGATAAAATTTTGTATATATGATATAAATTTATTTGTATAAATAGGGGGATAAACTTGAAAAAAAATATAAAAAATTATAACTTAGAAGAACTAAAACAAGAACTTGCAAATTTAGGAGAAAAACCTTATAGAGCTGGACAAGTTTATGAATGGATATATAAAAATAAAGTTCAAAGTTTTGATGAAATGACAAATCTTTCTAAAGAACTTAGAAATAAATTAAAAGAAAACTTTAGTATGGGACTATTTAAAATAGTAAAAAAGCTAGAGTCAGTAGATGGAACAAAAAAATATTTGTTTAATATAAATGATGGAAGTCGGTAGTATGATAGAAAGTGTACTTATGGAGTATCATCATGGATTTTCAATTTGTGTGTCTTCACAAATAGGTTGTAAAATGGGATGCAAATTTTGTGCATCAACAGGTATAAAATTTGAAAGAAGTTTAACTTCAGGAGAAATTATAGAGCAATTATTAGCAATTGAGAATGATGAAAAAATTACAATATCAAATATAGTTTTTATGGGAATTGGGGAACCATTAGATAATTATGAAAATGTAGTAAAAGCAATAAAAATATTAAATGATCCAAAATCTTTAAATATAGGAGCAAGACACATTAGTATTTCTACAAGTGGAATAGTTCCAATGATATATAAATTAGCAGATGAGCAAATGCAATGTACTTTATCTGTATCACTTCATAGTAGTAATAATGAAAAAAGAAGTGAGATGATGCCTATAAATAATAAGTATCCAATTGAAGAACTTATGGAAGCTTGTAATTATTACATAGCTAAAACTAACAAAAGAATTTCTTTTGAGTATGCTTTAGCAAAAGATAATAATGATAATTTAAATGATGCAAAAGAGTTAGTAAAACTACTTAAAGGAATGCTTGCACATGTTAATTTAATTCCAATAAATAAAATTGAAGATGGAAAATATATTAAAAGTACAAATGAAAATATAATGAAATTTAGAGATTACTTAAATTCAAAAGGAATAGTAGCAACAATTAGAAGAGAGCTTCGGTTCAGATATAAATGCTGCTTGTGGACAACTTAGAAAGCAAAATTTGAAATAGAAATAGAGGTGACATATTTTTGAGAATCTTAGCTAAGTCAGATATTGGAAAAGCTAGAGAGATGAATCAGGATTATTTTTATACAAGTTCATTAGAAAATGATGATGTAAAATTATATATTCTAGCAGATGGTATGGGAGGATATAAAGGAGGAGAGATTGCAAGTAAGTTAGCTGTTAATTGTGCAAAAAATTATATTTGTAATAACTTTTCAAAAATTCCCAAAGAGAAGGAAGAAATTTTAAGATTAATTAGAAGTAGTATAGAATATGCAAATATGATAGTATATGAAAAATCTTCAGAAATAGAAGAATTACATGATATGGGAACTACATTAGATGTTGTAATTATATATAATAATAAAGTATTTATAGGGCATGTTGGAGATAGTAGGGTTTATAGAGTAAGAAAGAATATAATCAGAAAATTAACATCAGATCATAGTTATGTTGAAAAATTAGTAAAAGATGGAAGTATAACTAAAGAAGAAGCCTATAATCATCCTAATAAAAATATGTTATTAAAAGCATTAGGATGTAATAATTTAGTTAAACCAGATGTGTTTTATAAAGGTTTTTTAAAAGGTGATATTTTACTTATGTGTTCAGATGGATTAACTAATATGTTAAAAGATAATGAGATTTATAGTATATTACTAAATAATCCAGAAGATCCAGCAGGAGCTTTAGTAAATGAAGCAAACAAGTTAGGTGGCTTGGATAATATAACTGTTGTTATAATTGATAATGTTTAATTTAAGGAGAGATATTGTAAGATGAATCTTATAGGAAAAATTTTAGATAATAGATATGAAATTTTAGAGAAAATAGGAAATGGTGGAATGGCAACAGTTTTTAAAGCAAAATGCCATGTTTTAAATAGATATGTAGCTGTAAAAATTTTAAAAGATGAATTTACAACAGATAGTGAATTTATAAAAAGGTTTAATAGTGAAGCTCAATCAGCTGCAAGTCTAACTCACCCAAATATTGTATCAATATTTGATGTAGGAAATGAAGATAATTTATATTATATAGTTATGGAGTTAATTCAGGGTAAAACTTTAAAGGAAATTATAACAGAAGACCGGTAAGTTATCTTGGAAATGGTCTGTAAATATAGCCATTCAAATTGCTTCTGCATTAGAAGTAGCTCATAAAAATAATATAATACATAGAGATATAAAACCACATAATATAATAATTACAGAAGAAGGGATAGCAAAGGTTACAGATTTTGGAATAGCAAAAGCAGTTTCTAATTCTACAATAACAGCATTTGGAGCAACTATTGGTTCTGTACATTACTTTTCACCAGAGCATGCACGTGGTGGATATACAGATGCAAAATCAGATTTGTATTCACTTCGGAGTTGTAATGTATGAAATGCTTACAGGTAAAGTTCCATTTGATGCAGATACACCAGTTTCAGTTGCATTAAAGCAAGTTCAGGAGGAACCAGTAGATCCTATTACATATAATCCAGAAATACCAGTTAGTGTAAATAGAATTATATTAAAAGCAATGCAAAAAGATCCTAATCGTAGATATCAAAATGCTACTGAGATGGGGAAAGATTTAAGCTTAGCTTTAAAAAGACCTAATGAAGATTTTGTAGTATTAGCTTTAAGAAATGACGATTCTCCAACTCAAAAAATTCCAACAATTTATGAATTAGAAATGCAAAAAAATAATGATAGAAATGCACCAAAAATAGATGAAAGCAAAACTTCTACAAAAAAGAAAGGAAAATTTGCTAAAATTGCAGAATTTTATAGTAAACATAAGTTTTTAAAAGTTATAACTATACTAGGAATTTTAGGAGTAGTATTTATTGTTGCAGCACTTTTGGCAATGGCAGGAGTCAATTCATCAAGACCAAAACAAGCATATATACCACAAATTGTTTTTGAAAACCCAGAAGAAATGCTTACAGAAGATGAAGCAAAGGCTCTTTTAGAAGAAAAAGGATTTTCTAATTATAAAATAGAAAAAGAGTCAAGTGAAACAGTAGAAGCAGGATATGTTATTTCTCAAAATCCAAATAAATATGACTTTTTATATAATTTGGACCAAGAAATAATAATTACTGTAAGTACTGGACCAGAAATAGTTACTTTGCCTAATAAAATAATAGGTGAGAAAAAAGAAGATATTTTAAAAGAATTAGATACATTGGGAATAAAATATATAGTTGATGAGCAAACAAGTGAAACAGTAGAAGCTGGAATTATTTTAAGTGTTTCTCCAGAAGCAGGAGAAGAAATTACAAAATCAACAGAAGTAACTTTAGTAGTAAGTTCAGGAAGTCAATTTAAAGATGTTGATATGATAAATGTTATAGGAAAAACTGAAGCAGAAGCAACAGCAGCATTAACAGCACTAAATTTAATAGTTGATGTTAAATATGATGAAAACTTATCAAAAGCAGATAATACAGTTTTGGCTCAGACAATTTCAGAAGGTAAAACAATTAAAGAGCAATCAACAGTTACTATTACAGTAAATAAATTACCAGTTAAAGCAAAAGTAACATTTAATGTAGATGTAGCATCATTTAAGCCAGATACTAGTGGAGTAACAGATACTAATACATCAAATTCTACATCAGAAAATAGCACAAATAATAATACATCATCTAATACTACTAATAATAATTTAGGAAATGTTTCAGTAGTATTTTATATAGGAGGAGTTCAAGCATCAACTACAAGTGTACCTTGGAGTAATTCAAATTATGTTTGGGAATATGATAGAAGCTCTGGAACAGAGGAAGTTAGGGTAACAATAGGTGGAAATGAAGTTTATAGACAATCTATTAACTTTAGTGTCGAAGGTCAAGTAATTAATATAAAGAAATAAATTTTAAAGGAGTTATTATGATAGAAGTTTCAACATCTATTTTAAATTTAAATGAAGAAGATTATATACATTCATTTTATAATTTAGAAACAGCAAAAACAGATTATTTTCATATAGATGTTATGGATGGAAAATTTGTACCAAATGATACTAGTAAAAGAATGAAAGAGTATTCTATGGCGTTATCTCATATAACAACACTTGGATTAGATGTACATTTAATGGTAGAAAGTGTAGAAGAATATATTGATAGTTATATTGAGCTAGAACCTAGAATAATAACTTTTCATATAGAAGCGATAAAAGAAAAATCAAGAATTTTAGATATTATAGAAGATTTAAAAAGAAATAATATACGAGTACGGATTAGCTATAAAACCTAATACATCAATTGATGAAATTAAAGAGTATTTACAACTAATTCATATGGTTTTAGTTATGACTGTTGAGCCTGGAAAAGGTGGGCAAGCTTTTATAGAGGAAACTTTAAATAAAATAAGAGATTTAAAAACTTATATAGATGAAAATAACTTAGACTTAGATATTGAAGTAGATGGTGGTATAAATGATAAAACAGCAAAAGATGTTATAGAGTCAGGAGCTAATATATTAGTTGCAGGAAGTTATATATTAAATAGTGAGAATCCCAAAGAAGCAATTAAACTTTTGAAAGGAGAAAATAAATGAGAAAGTTTAAAAAAGTAGCAATTGTTCTATTAATTACAGTAATGTTTTTTACATTTTCTATTAAGGCATTTGCTGAAAATACTACTAATAATGTTGTAAACAATTCAGTTAATAATGCTGATAATAAAGTTAGTAGAAATAATACTAATAATATTATTGATGAAGAAAGTTTAATTCCTGCATTAGAAGAAAAATTAAAGCAAAAAGAAAATAAAAAAGATACTGTTAATTCAAAAAGTAATAAAATTTTAGAGGATATTGTTGTAATAGAAAATAATAAAAATGTAGAATACAAAGATATATATATTGATGGAAATATTTTTATAATTTCTGCTAAAAAAGTAACTTTTGAGAATGTTATAGTAAATGGAAGTATTTTTGGAGTTTGTAAAGAAATTGAAATAGAAAATTCTAAAATAGATTCCATTTATTGTACAAGTAATATATTAAATATAGATGAGAATTGTAAGATTAACAAGGAATTAAGATTTATTGGAAATGAGTTTGAATTTAATGGAATAGTAGAAAGAGATTTATATAGTGTATCAAAAACTTTAAATATTAAAGAAGATGCAAAAATAGGACAAGACTTAATTGTAAGAGCAGAAAATTCAAGTGTTTCTAAAGAAGCGGAAATAGAAGGTAAAAAAGATATTATAATTGCTGATATAAGTGAAGTAGAATTAGAAATTTCTTTAGAAAATATATTATGGGAAATGCTTACAGGATTTATAATAATTGTAATAACAAGCATATTTATTCTAGGTGGTTTTCCAAAATTCACAGAAGTAAATAATAATTTAAAACTTAGAAACTTTTTTACAACATTTTTTACTGGAATATTAGAACTTGTAATAGCTATTGCAATTACAATAGGAATATGTATTTGGGGATATGGTATAGGTTATGGAATAGCATTTAGTTTACTTGTTATAACTCTTTTGGGATTAGGAAAAATAATATTTGTTGTTGCATTTAGTATAAGAATGAATGCAGATTTGAATAAACCATCAAGACTTAAAGCTTTCATGGGAGTGATTTTTGTAGCAATTATAGTAGAGGCTATAAATTTACTTTCACTATTAGGTTATACAGGTGCTATGATAGTATTTGTAATTAATATTGCAATTGGTATTAGTGGATTTGGAAGTTTAGTTAAGGTTATTTTATCTCCTAGACCTAACAAAAATGTTAATACAATAAATAATACTGGAATAGATATATCATCAGATAATATAACTAGTAAGGGAGAAATTTCGGAAGTAAAAGATATAGAAATAAATAATGTATCTATAAATAATTTAGAAATAAAAAAATCAGAAGAAAGTGAGAAAACTAAAGAAGAGCCAAAAGAGGAAACAAATAACAATGAAGATTAATTGTTATATTATAAAAATATTATAATATATATTAATAAAGTGATATTCATAACATATGAAAGGATTAATTATGGAAGAAAATAATTCAAATGTTATAACTTTAATAATGGCAGCTGGAAAAGGAACTAGAATGAAATCTAATAAATCAAAGCTAGTTCATAAAATATATGATAAAGAATTAGTAAAAAGGGTAGTTGAACTTGCAGAAAAAATAGGTTCTAGTGAAATTATTACAGTGGTAGGATATTTAAAAGAACAAGTAGAAGCTGTTTTAGGAGATAGAGTAAAATATGCTTATCAGGAGGAATTGCTTGGTACAGGTCATGCTGTAATACAAGCAGAAAAATACTTAAAAGGAAAGAAAGGTAAAGTGGTTATTTTATATGGAGATGTTCCAATAATAAGACCAGAGACTTTAAAAAATCTAATTTCAAAAAGTATATCACAAAAAGAATGTGCAACAGTATTAACAGCTATTTACAATAATCCTACTGGTTATGGTAGAATTGTTCGTGATGAGGGAGGAAGTATTAAGGCAATAGTTGAAGAAAGAGATGCAGATCCTTTACAAAAAGAGATAAAAGAGATAAATTCAGGAATTTATTGTTTTGATATTGAAGAATTATTATTAGCTTTAAAAGAAATTAAACCTAATAATTCGCAAGGTGAATATTATTTAACTGATGTTATTAAGATTATGAATGAAAAAGGATTGAAAACAGGAGCCGTTATAGTTGATGATAATACAGAGATTTTAGGAGTAAATAATAGAGCACAACTTGAGTTATTAACTAAGGTTTTAAGAATGAGAATTAATAGTACACATATGAATAATGGAGTTACTATTGAAGATGCAAATACAACATATATACATGATGAAGTAATTATTGGTAAAGATACTATAATTCATCCTAATACTACAATAAAAGGAGATGTAGTTATTGGTGAAAATTGCGAAATTGGACCAAATGCATATATAAGAGAGGGGTCAAGAATAGCAGATAATGTTAAGATTGGAAACTTTGTAGAAATAAAAAATACCAAAATAGATAGTGGAACTAAAGTGCCACATTTTATCTATTTGGGAGATTGTGAAGTTGGAAAGAATACTAATATAGGATGTGGAACTATTACTTGTAATTATGATGGTATAAATAAAAATAAAACTTTAATAGGAGATAATGCATTTGTTGGAAGTAATGTTAATTTGGTTGCACCAGTAAAAATTGGAAATAATGTAAAAATTGCAGCTGGATCTACAATAACAGAAGATGTACCAGATGATGCTTTGGCAATAGCAAGACAAAGACAGTTAAATAAAGTACCAAAGTAATAGATTGTAAAAAAAATATACTTATGTTATAATAACACTTGAATTTTAAAAGACATTCAAGTGTTATTTTATATGCAATAGAAAGTGAAATAAAAGTATGAATATAGAAAATAAAAAATTTGTAAAAAACTTTATATGGAATGTTTTAGGAACAGGACTAAATTCATTTAATTCATTATTTTTTCTAATTATAGTTACTAGAATAAATGGAATAGATGATGCAGGCGTTTTTTCAATAGGTATTGCGATAGCTCTAATTATGTATACAATTGGTTTGTATTCAGGTAGATTATGCCAAGTAACAGATATTGAAAATAAAATTACAGATAAAGATTATGTAGCAAATCGTAGTATTACATGTGGATTTATGCTTGTTTTATCTATAATTCTAGTATTAATTAGAGGATATTCACCATATAAAGCTACTATAATTTTACTTTTATGCTTATTTAAAGGATTAGAGGCTTTTGATGATATTTTATATGGAATTATGCAAAAAAATGAAATGTTATATAAAGTTGGACAATCTTTATTTTTAAAGTCTTTAGTTCGGAATTTTAGGGCTTCTTATAATAGATTTAATAACAAAAAATCTTATTATTTCACTTTTAGTACTTAATTTAATTAATATATTAAATATATTGCTTTTTGATAAACCTGTAATAGATAAATTAAAAAATAAATTTAAAGATGAAAAGATTAAATGGGAAAATATTAGAGAAATTTTAAAAAGTGAATTTTTTGTGTTTATGAATTCATTTGCAGGTATATACATATTAAATGCATCAAAATATGCAATAGATAGTTATTCAGTAGAGAGTATACAGGCTATTTTTGGTTATATTATGATGCCAGCTACAGTTATGACATTATTTGCACAGTTTATTTTACTTCCATTTTTAGGTAAATTTAAAGAACTTTTTGAACAGAAAAAGGTTAATGAATTAAAGGGATTAGGATTTAAAATAAAATTAATAGTTATAGCTTTTGGAGCTTTTGCAGTAGCATTAGCATATTTGATTGGAATACAAGTGCTTACATTAATTTATGGTGTAGAATTGTCAAGTTATAGAATATTCTTAGTTTCAATAATTGCATCATATATAATGTATGCAATATCATATATAAATTTAGTTTTATTAACTACAATAAGAAAAACTTTTATACAATTTGTTATTTATTTAATTTGTATGGTAGTAGCTTTTGTAGGATCAAATATTTTAGTAAAACAATATGGAATTACAGGTGCAACTGTGTCAACTGTTGTAACATTGACAGTCCAGTTTATTTTATATATAATTGTCACAAATATTGAATTTGCAAAATTAAGAAAAAGTAAAGGATAAATTTTATGAAAGTTGCAGTTCTAATATCAACTTATAATGGTGATAAGTTTTTAAAAAAACAGTTAGACTCAATTTTGTCCCAAACATATAAAGATATTGATATATGTATTCGTGATGATGGTTCAAAAGATGATACAGTCAAAATTATAAGAGAATATATGCAGGAATTTCAAAATATAAAATTTGATGAAGGTCAAAATGTAGGATTTTTGAAAAGTTTTTATATGTTATTACAAAATAATGATGAGTATGATTATTATAGTTTTTGTGATCAAGATGATGTATGGGAAAGTATTAAAATTGAAAGTTTATTAAGTGAACTAAAAAAACTTGATAATAATAAACCTAATATGGCTTTTTCAGATTCAGACTATTATGATGAACAATTAAATTTTATTTCTAGTGGAGATAAAAATAAAACACCTTCATTTAGAAATTCTTTAGTTGAATGTATATCACAAGGAATGACAATGATTGTAAATAAAAAATTACGAGACATTATTATTGAAAAGAAAGTAGAAAATGTAGTTTTTCATGATCAATGGACATATATGATAGCCTCAAGTATGGGAAATATTGTATATGTAAAAGAGTCTTTAGTAAAATATAGAAGATTAGAAAATAATGTAACCTCTGAAGGAAAAGGCTTTTTAGAGATTATGAAATGGCGTATTAGAAAATTAGTTTTGGATAATGGATTTAAGAAATTTAAAAATCAGATATTAGAATTCAAGAATCTATTCTATAATGACTTGTCTAAAGAAAACCAAGAATTATTGAATTTATTTACTAAAGGATATAATTTAAAAAATGCTATAAAAAAATTTGTATATCCAAAAAGATTTAGAATGAAATTTATAGATGAGATTATGGTAAGGATATTATTTTTATTTGGAGTTTTATAGTTAAATGAATTTACAAAAGTTTTTAGATGTTATAAAAGAAAATAAATCTTGCTTGTTAAAAAAGATAATGTTACTTAGATTAGTTGATAATCAAGAATTATATAAAAAAATTGTACAAAAACTGAATATGGTTATTAGTGAAAAATCTGAAAACGCACATGTTCAAGAGATAGCAGATTTATTTGGAGAAGAATTAATTAAAGAAGCAATTAGCAATATAAATTATCAACTACAAACATTAAGTGAGGAAGAAAAAGTAGAGGTAATAGAAAGTATATTTGATGGAAATTCAGTAGAACATTTTATAGAAATTATAGATGAAGATACTTTAGAAAATATCTACAAAGTATTAGAGAAAGATGAAAATATAGCAAGAAAAGTTCCAAAAATGTTAAATGCATTAAATAGAGCTAATACTAGTAAACGTGATTTTTTAAAATCTAGATTTATTAATTTTATTGAACAAGATAGAGAAAGAATAAATTTTAGAAATACTATTGCTAATTTACATCTTTTAAATAATACTTTTTCAAAAGATGAAATTGAGAAAATAGATCAAATTTTAATGCTTAGGCTAACAAATGAAAAAGAATTAACACAATATTTTAGTTTGTATACAGAATTCTTAACACAGCTTTCAAACAAAGATTTAATTAGGCAAAACTTACAAAAATTAATAGAATTAAAAATAAAAGATGTGGAGGAGATGTTTTCAGATAAATCAGAAGATATTATGGCTTATAAAATATCTATAGAAATAGCAAAATTTGCTAAATCTGTAGGTGAAGATATAAGGCAAGAAGTTTTAGATTTAGCTGGAGATAATGTCTCTGAAGAAGCTAGAAAAATGATTAAAATTTCTTGTGATAATGATTATTTGAAAAATAGGATGCAAGAAAGAAAACTTGATCCAATAGGTTTGGATGAAAAAATAACAATAGGATTAGAAATAGAGGCAAATATTGATGTTAATAGACATAATGAAGTATATGGTTTAGCAAATGGATCTTCAATTAGGAGTATTGATAAAACTGATAAATGGGTATTTACTACAGATGCTACAGTTCCTATGGGAAATGAAGTGGTTTCTCCCATACTTAATGATAATGAAAATGGAGTAAAAGAAATATATGGAGTTTGTGAAACTCTTAATGAACTAGGATATTATATCGATACCAAAGCTGAGAATACTGCTGGTCAAATTAATATAGGGATTAATTATTTAGACACAGTAGGTTCTATAATAAATTTTTATGAAATATATGGAAACTCAGAAGAACTTTTATATCATATTTGTAATCCGAATGGAGAATTTATAAGGCAATCTGTTTATATAAATAGCAGGTTTAAGCCTATATCTTATGCTTTAGGAGAAATTGATTATAATGAAGATATTAGTAGAAGTGATTTTTTGACAATGATTTATAAATTGCAAAATGATAAAATTGGTTTAAAAAAGAGTTCGGTATCATTAAGAGACCCAAACATTTTAGATTCAGAGAGATTTGAATTTAAAATTTCTAATGGTTCAATTGATTCTAAAACTTGGATTGATAATATAAGATTGTTCGGAAAAATTGTACAAGTTTCAAAAGAATTAGATATAATTCAAAGTATGGATAATCCTACTCCAAAGCAAATTAAAATGCTAGAGTTGAAGGAAACACTAAAAGATGATATAACATTAGAAGAAAAGCTAGAAGTTTTAATGGATTTATTATTTGATGATGAAAATATTAAAAGTATATATATAACTAGATATAAAGTATTAGATGAGAATATATGTAAAACAGGTACAGATAAGTATGCTCAGAAATATGGAATGGGTACAATAGGATTTAAAAAAGTACAATTTAATGGAAGATATATAAGTTCAATAGAAAATTTTAATAATAGAAAAGAAAAATTCAATGAAGATGTAGAAGTATATTGGAGAGATTAATTAGGAGGAAACAATATGAGAATATTAGTAACAGGTGGATTAGGATTTATTGGTTCACATACATTAGTAGAATTATTAGAAAATGGGTATGAAGTAATTGTATTAGATAACTTATATAATAGTGAAGCAAAAGTAAAAGAAAAAATCGAAAAAATAACTGGAAAAAATATAAAAGTTTATACAGAAGATTTATTAAATAAAGAAAGTATTGAAAAAATATTTGATGAAAATAAAATTGATGGAGTAATACATTTTGCTGGATATAAGGCGGTGGGAGAGTCTGTAAAAAAGCCACTTATGTATTATCATAATAATTTAATGAGTACAATTAATTTATTAGAAATAATGAAAGACAAAAATGTAAAAAGTTTTATTTTTAGTTCATCTGCTACAATTTATGGAGATCCAGGAACTCCAAAATATGTTGAAGAATTAGGTAGAGGAAAAACAACTAATCCATATGGAACTACAAAAGCTATGATTGAACAAATTTTGGAGGACTTATATATATCAGATAATGAATGGAGTATTAGCATTTTAAGATATTTTAATCCAATAGGAGCACATAGTTCAGGACTTATAGGAGAAAAACCAAATGGTATACCAAATAATCTTATGCCATATATTTTAAAAGTAGCAAGTCATGAGTTAGAAATTTTAAATGTTTTTGGAAATGATTATGATACTCCAGATGGAACTGGTGTAAGGGACTATATACATGTTGTAGATTTAGCAAAAGGACATGTAAGTGCTTTGAAAAAAATAGAAGAATTGGGTAAAGGGCTATATGTTTATAATTTAGGTTCTGGTAGAGGATATAGTGTATTAGAATTAATAAATACTTTTGAAAGAGTAAATGGAATTAAAGTCAATTATAAAATAGTGGAAAGACGTGCTGGGGATTTAGCTGAATACTATGCAGATTCAAGTAAAGCATTAAAAGAGCTTGGTTGGAAAACAGAGAAAACATTAGAAGATATGTGTAGAGATTCTTGGAATTTTATGAAAAAGGAAATAGGTTAATGAAAACAGCAATTATTATTTTAAATTATAATTCTGAAAATGATACAATAAGATATGTTAATGAAATTAAAAATTTTAAATGTATAGATACAATTATTGTTGTAGATAATTGTTCAACTAATCTAAATGTATTAGAAAAATTATATGAATTGAAAAATGAAAAAGTTCATATTATACAAGCTCCTAAAAATGGTGGATATTCATACGGAAATAATTTTGGAATAAAATATCTTAATTCTTTAAATGAAAAATATGAATATATTATAATTTCTAATCCAGATATTTCTATTGAAGAAATAGCAATAGAAAAATGTATAAAAGAATTAGAAGAAAATAATTCAGTAGCAATTGTAGCTCCAAGAATGTATAATGTAAATCAAAATCCAATACGAAGAAGTAGTTGGAAAATTAGAAGACCTAGTATTGATATGGCAAATTCTACAAGATTAATGCAATGTATATTTTATCCAGTTTTTAAAAGTGGAGAATATACAAAAGAACAGTTTAAACAAGAAAAATTAAAAGTAGAGGCAATTTCAGGAGCATTTTTTGTAGCAAAATATGATATATTAGAAAAAGTGCGGATTTTTTGATGAGAATGTATTTTTATTTTATGAAGAAGATATATTAGCAACAAAAATAAAAAATATAGGTTATGATATTTATAGTTTAAATAATATAAAATTTGTGCATTTTGAAAGTAATACAATTGATAAAGTTTTTAGTTATTTTAAAAAGACAAAAGAATTACAAAAAAGTAAAATGTATTATCAAAAGGTTTATAATAAAATAAACTGTTTTCAAATGTTTATTTTTAAAGTTTTAAATTTATTTAGAAGATTGGAGCTTTTAATAGAAATTCCAATAAGGAAAATAAGTGGAAAATAGAGTAGAGATACTCTATTTTTTGTTTTATAAAATTCGTCATAAGAGAATAAAAACACGATTATCATACTGCTTATTTTAGCTCGGAGTGTCTCTAAATGCAATAGTAGGACAAGATGGAATAATAGAAAAAGCAGAAAAAGCAGCAGATGAAACAGAACGAAGTCAAATAAAAGAAGAAATAGGATTAAAAATAGCAAATCTTCAAATGGAAAAAGATAAAATAGGAAAAGAATTAAGTAAAGAAGATATAGAAAATACATTAAATGAATTAGAAGGAATAGATGTAGATGTAGTAGGAGGAACAATAGATGGAGAATATAAAGAACATAGTTTTGAAATAGATGAAGAAAATAATGTAATAGTAGGAAAAAAGATAGAAGGAGAAAAGCCAACAGGAGTAGTTATATTAAGAACAACAGATGAAATAGCACTAGAAGTAAAATTACAAGTAGTAGGAGAAGTAAAAGGAACAGCAAAAATAGAAAGTATAGAAGCAATAGATAAAGAAAAAGTAGAAGAAATAGAAGATGAGAGTAATCGGACAAAATTCACAAATGTTTAAAGTAACAGATAATGGAAAGTATGTGTTTAGAATAAAAGCAAGTAATCGGAAGAAGTATTAAAGTTACGAGTGATGAAATAACAAATGCAGCACCACTAAAAGATGATATATTAAGTGGAATAGCAGTAATAGATGGTGGTGGAAAAAAGATGATAAGAGTAAAAGGAACAACAGATAGTAGTATAACAGAAGAAACAGTATATGAAGAAGAAGTATATAATTTTAATGTAATATATCATAAAGGAAATTTAAATATAGGAGAAAGATTAACAACAAAAGATGAAAGTGGAAATGATATAAATGTAGAAATTGATGGATTAACAAAAAATAACACTACATGGAGTTTAGGAAAGTTAGAGGATATAAATACTAATACAGTAGTGTTAAAAGTAGAAGGAGATTTAACATTAAATGAAGGATATACATTAACATCAATAATGTCATCAGGAAAATATCCTAAAGGAATTTTTATTTATTGTGAAGGAAGTTTCAGAAATGATGGAATATTAAGTTTACGAGACTGTTTTTGTGAAGCATTACCGCAAAATTTGTATTTGGCTAAGATGAATACTGGTACATATGTTACTGCTTTAGCTTCAGGAGGAACAGGAGGATTTGGTAGAGGTAAGTCAGATGCTCGTGCAGGAGATGGTGGAACTTGTTCATTAGGAACAGGACGTGTTTCGTGCGGAGGAGCAGGTGGTTCAGCAGCTCGTGGAATTGGTTGGGCTGAAGATGGTGGAGCTGGTACTTGTTGGAATGGTGGAAAAAGCAGTTCTGCATCTTGGGCTTCTGCATATGCTTATAGACCTGGGGGAGGTGCATTATTTGTGTCTTGTAAGAATTTGTCAGGTAGTGGAGTATTTGATGTGAGCCGGTTCGAATCGGATGGGGTGATGGTGGACAGAGTGCAATTGGAGGAACTGGAGGAGGTCTGATTTTTGTTTTTTTGAGTACTGATGTATCTGATTTTTCTAATATTTTATTTAAGTATAACCGGAGGGACTGGTGGAAAACATTATACTTCAGGAGCTGGAAATGGTGGAAAAGGTGCATGTATTATTGATGTTTGTGTTAATGGTATAGATAAGATTTTAGAAAAATAGATATAAATTTTTTAGATAGAAGTTTATAATAAAAATAAAATGGCAATTTTTTTTAATTGCCATTTTATTTTATTATATCTAAAACTTCTTTTGGCAAAAGATTAGAAACATCTTTTCCATTTTGTAAAAGTTCAGTAACCATACTTGAGCTTAAGGCACCAAGTCTACCGTGCACGTACATATATTGTATCCAAAGATGAGATTTCTTCATTAATAAGAGCAATATTTTCTTCATAATCATAATCCATTCCGTTTCTAATCCCTCTTATTAAAAAGTTTGCGTTGTTTTCAATAGCAGCATCTACAGAAAGATTTGAATAAGTTATTACAGTTGCATTTGTAATATTTTCAGATTTTAAAGTATTTTCAATTGCAGTTTTCATAATATTTTTATCAAACCTTCTTTTTTTTGAAGTATTTACACCTATACCAATAATAATTTTATCAAATATTTGTGATGAAACTTTAATAACATGTAAATGACCATTTGTAAATGGATCAAAACTTCCTGCATAAAAACCAATTTTCATTCTAAGAACTCCTTTAATATTTCATTTTCATGCATTATAACACCTTTGATATAATATGTAAAGAGTTCGTAATTTTAGTAGGAATATTTTAAATATGTTATTAATATAATCTATTAAGTTTTTTTGTGTGAGAGGATATTATGATTAATTTTGCTGTTATTAATTTAAAAGGTGTTTTAAAGAATATAATTAAAGTAGTTATAATTTTTTTTCTTATGATAGGTATTATGAATATTGGAGATTTAGTAATAAAAAATGTTAAAAAATTTAGTTATGTTAATATTATAAAAAAGAATATTTCACTAGAATTTAAAACTAAAAAAGATCAGAATTCTTTTGAGAAACTAATACTTTCAGAGATGCCAATATTAGCTAGTGGTAATAAAAATGAAATAGATAATAATATAAATAATGAGCCAAGCCTTCAGGTGTCTGAAACTCCTTTGCCACCTTCTGAAAATATAGTTCAAGAACAAAATACAACTTCTTTAAGAAATTTACCAACATCAATAATATCAGAAAATAATTTGTCTGAAAATTATAATGTTACATATGGTAATGTAAAAATAAAAAATGAAAGTAAGTATACTTTAACAGAAGATATATTAACACCTAATGTTGAATATACAGACAAAAATAATATAGTAATTTTTCATACTCATACTTGTGAAAGTTATACACAAACAGATAATAATAGATATACACCTTCAGGAAATTATAGAACAACAGATTTAAATTATTCTGTAGCTAAAGTAGGTAGTGTTTTAACAGATGCACTAACTAATAAAGGTTATAAAGTAAATCATTCTCAAGCGTTTCATGATTATCCTGCTTATAATGGTTCTTATAATAGATCATATACAACTGTTAGCGAAATTGTAGGTTCAATATCAGGAGTTCAGACTGTTATAGATTTACATAGAGATGCAATAGGAAGTATGAGTAATTATGCTCCATGTGTAAAAATAGGTGATGAAAAAGTAGCTCAGCTTATGTTTGTTATAGGTACTAATGGTGGTGGATTAGGACATGATAATTGGCAAACTAACTTAAAATATGCTGTAAAAATTCAACAAAAAGCAAATGAAATGTATCCAGGACTCTTTAGACCAATAATAGTTAGAAATTCAAGGTATAATCAGAATTTAACTAATAGTAGTTTTATAATAGAAGTAGGAGCAACAGGAAATACCTTAGAAGAAGCAACAGGAAGTATGAAATATTTAGCAGAAGTAATATCTGAAGTAATGAAATAATATATTGAAAAAAAATGTAGAATAATGTAAAATATTTTCCATATAACGATAAGGAGATTTTTATAATGTTAGAAAAATATATTTGTATATTTTTTATATATGCATTTTTGGGTTGGTGTATGGAAACTATTGGAGAATTTTTAAAGTCTGGAAAAACAGTAAATAGGGGTTTTTTAATAGGTCCATATTGTCCAGTATATGGAATTGGTGTAGTTCTTATTACTATATTTTTAAGTAAATATGTAAATGATTTTCCAGTTATGTTTATTATGTCTATAGTCATTTGTGGTACTTTAGAATATTTTACAAGCTATATAATGGAAAAATTATTTAATGCAAGATGGTGGGATTATCATAATCGAAAATTTAATATAAATGGCCGTATTTGTTTGGAAACTCTAATTCCATTTGGATTAGTTGGAACAATATTAGTAAAGTTTGTTACTCCATTTTTTCTTGGAATAATTTTTAAAGCTCCAATAGGAATTTTAGATTCTATTTTGATAATTTTGTGTACAATTTTTTTAATAGATATAATTGTGTCTTTTAATGTAATATTAGGATTTAGAAAAACAACAAAACAAGTAGAAAAAGAAGTAAAAGATAATACAGAGGAGGTTTCTAAAAAAGTAAAAGAAATTACTACTGAAAAAATCAGAGAAATAAAAGAATTTGCAACAAAAGAAATTAGATATGCTAAATTAAGCTGGGAAAATAAAAATAGAATATTAATTTTAAATATGAAAATATCTCAAAATAAATTTAAAAGGAGAATAAAATATACTCACAAAAAAATATGGGAAAATATTACAGAAGGTGTAAAGATTAAATTTACTGAAAATTCTTGGTTTTCTCAAAGATTAGCAAAAGCTTTTCCTAACTTAGAAGTAAAATTAAAGAATAAAACTAAAAATAGAAACAAATAGTATTTACAATTAATTACTGGTATTATATAATTAAAAAGCAATAGCATAAATGGAGGATTTTATGGATAGGTTAAAGACTTTTTTAACATACATACTAATAATAGTAGTATTTTTTGTGGTATCTATTATTCTAGAAAATGGTTTAATAAAAAATATGTACTATGATATGGATGGGACAGCATATAATAATTTAAATAAAAATGGTCAAATATTAGATATAGATGTTATAGTAAAAGAAGCAAAATCTACTAATACCAATGGTTATATTACGGTAACAGTAAAAAATAATTCGGACAAGTATATAAATGAAGCTTATGTAAAGCTTAAATTGTATTCAAAATCAGATATTCTTGCAGTAACAAAATATATGCAAATAAAAGGTCTAAGTGGTGGAGAGAGAAAAACTTATACTTTAAAATTTAAAGGTTCATATATAAATAAGTATGAAGTATTACTTAAAGAGGACTTTCCGGATAAGGATTATATAATAAACTTCTTTGGTTATGAGCTTGATACTAGAAATATACTTGGAATGGATTTAAGTGAGTATATAAATACAGAAACATTTTCGTCTTTTGGTCAAAGTGTATTTCATACAATAAGTGTTGGAATTAAAAATATACCAGTTTGGGCTTGGTTCTGGGCTTGGATGATTGTAGTAGGTGTATGGTAAGGAAAGGAAAGCATATGAATAATATAGATTTAAATGAAAGAGCATTAAATATTAGAAAAGAAATTTTAAAATTAACTTTTGAAGCAGGTTCACGGTCATCCAGGAGGTTCGCTTTCATTAGTAGAAATACTTGTAGCTTTATATTTTAGGGAAATGAAAATAAATTTAAATGATGAAAATAGAGATAGATTTGTTTTATCAAAAGGGCATGCGGCACCAGTTTTATATGCAACTCTTAAAGAAAAAGGATTTTTGACGGATGATGATGTTAAAAATTTTAGACAAGTTAATGGAATATTACAAGGTCATCCAGATATGAAAAAAATACCTGGGGTGGATATGTCAACAGGTTCACTTCGGACAGGGAATATCTACAGCAGTACGGAATGGCAATAGCAGGGAAATTAGATAAAAGAGATTATAGAGTTTATACATGTTTAGGCGATGGAGAGCTTGAAGAAGGACAAGTTTGGGAAGCAGCTATGTCTGCTAGTCATTATAAATTAGATAATTTTTGTGTTATTGTAGATAATAATAACTTACAAATAGATGGTAAAATTAGTGATGTAATGAATTCATATCCAATTGATGAAAAATTTGCAAGTTTTGGGTTTAATGTTATAAATATTGATGGACATAATTTTGACGAAATTTTACATTCTTTGGAGAATGCTAGAAAAATAAAAGATAAACCAACTGCTATAATAGCTAAGACTGTTAAAGGAAAAGGAGTTTCTTTTATGGAAAATGAAGCAGGCTGGCATGGCAAAGCTCCAAATGAGGAACAATATAAAAAAGCTATTTTAGAATTAAATAATAAATAAAAGGAGTTTTTTATGAATAATGATATAAAAAAGGCTACTCGTCAAAGTTTTGGAGAGGCATTAAAAAGCTTGGGAGATATAAATAATAATGTAGTAGTTTTAGATGCTGATTTATCTGGAGCTACTAAAACTAGTATATTTGCTAAAAGTCATCCAGATAGATTTTTTAATATAGGAATAGCAGAGCAAAATATGATAGGAATAGCTGCTGGAATGGCAAGCTGTGGTAAAATTCCATTTGCAAGTTCATTTGCAGTATTTGTAACTGGTAGAGTATATGATCAAATAAGAGCAAGTGTATGTTATCCAAATTTAAATGTGAAGATATGTGGTACACATAGTGGACTTACAGTTGGAGAAGATGGAGCAACACATCAAATGCTTGAAGATATAAATTTAATGAGAGGCTTACCTAATATGAGAATTTTATCTCCATCAGATGATTTACAAACTAAATGGGCAATAGAAGAAGCAGCTAAAATAAGTGGACCAATTTATATTAGACTTTGTAGATTAGCAACACCTATTATATATGATGAAAATACTAAATTTGAATTTGGTAAAGGAATTTGTTTTGGAGAAGGTACAGATGCTACAATATTTGCTACTGGTGCAATGGTTAGTAGAGCATTAGAAGCAAAAGAGATATTATATAAAGAAGGAATTGATGTAAGGGTTGTAGACATCCATACAATAAAACCAATTGATAAAGAACTTATTTTAAAATGTGCAAAAGAAACAGAGAAATTAATATCTATTGAAGACCATAGTATTATAGGTGGGCTAGGTAGTGCTATATCAGATGTATTAATTGAGGAGTATCCTAAAAAATTAACTAAAATTGGAATGAATGAGCAATTTGGAAAATCTGGAAAAGCAGAGGAAGTATTAGAATATTTTGAACTTACAGCACAAAAAATTATAGAAGAAGTGAAAAAATAGACTTGTGCTTTGACAGAAAAGCTGATATAATACTATATGTAGATGTAAATTGTTTTCGGGAGAATAAACAGGAGGAAATAGTATGGCTTGTAGTAAAATGATGGCAGGATGTACAAGAGGAATCTTGTGTAAGTATGCAAGTTCTTGTACTTTACTGCGTCCAGAACAGCAGGAGGCACTTTATGTGGAGAAGATTGTTAAAATTCCATTAATTATTGATGGAAAGAGAATGGACAAGAAACTTCGGTTGAGGTATTATGCTGCTGGGTATGAACTTTCTCAGGATAAGAAGTGCTTGGAATTGGCTCTGGATATGAGTCGTATAGGGGCATTGGTATTTACACAAAGGCTAAAGGATGCAAATAACAAATGTCCATATTTAAAAGATTAAGTAATCGAAAATAAAGACGCAAAGTTATGATAGTTAAGTCAAAACTTTGCGCCTTTTAAAATATAAATGTTAGCCTTGACAAACAATGCTTAAAGTAATATAATGTTAACCACGATTAACATTTGATATAGGAGAAATTTTTAAATGGTATCAAAAGCATTAGAAGAATATTTAAAAACTATGTATATATTAAAAAATCAGAATGGAAATATACGTGTTACAGATGTTGCACAGTATATGAATTGTACTAAGCCTAGCGTTAATAAAGCAGTGTATAATTTAAAAGAGGCAGGTTTTTTAAATTATGAATCATATGGAACTATTGAATTAACAGGAAAACGGGGAAGATTTAGCAAAAAAAATATTAGAAACATATGATATAGTTTATTTGTTTTTGAAAGATGTTTTAGGATTAGAAGAATTAGAAGCTAAAGAAGAAGCTGAGAAGATTAAAAATTCAATAAATGATAATACTATAAATAAACTTGCTAAATATTTACATAAGACTTTAGGCTTAAATGACTTGAATTGTGATTATGATGTAAATAAAGAAAAGTGTAGAAATTGTGTTAGAAGAACAGAGAAAAGATAGAAGGGGAAAATTTTTTAGTATGAAAGACAAGTTATTGAAAATAAAAGATTTATATGTAAATGCAGAAGATAAAGAGATTTTAAAAGGAATAAATCTTGACATAAAAAAAGGAGAAATTCATGTAATAATGGGACCAAATGGTTCTCGGAAAAACTACTACTGCAAATGCTATATTAAATAATCCATTATATACAAAAAAGAGTGGAGAAATAAAATTTGATGGAGAAGATATAACAAATTTAAAAACAGATGAAATTGCAAGAAAAGGTATTTTTATGTCATTCCAATTACCAGAAGAAATACCTGGAATTTCTGTTGCTAATTTTTTGAAATATGCTAAAAATAAAATTACTGGAAAGCCTGTTAAAATATTTGAATTTAAAGATGAATTAAAAAAATATATGCTTGATTTAAATATGAATCCTAAATATATAGAAAGAAGTTTAAATGTAGGTTTTTCTGGTGGAGAGAAAAAGAAAAATGAGATTTTGCAAATGCTTGTATTAAATCCAAAACTTGCAATTTTAGATGAAACAGATTCTGGACTAGATGTAGATGCTATAAAAACTGTTTCAAAAGGAATTGAAATGTTTAAAAATGATGAGAATGCAGTACTTATAATTACACATAATACTAAAATTTTAAGAAGCTTAAAAGTAGATTATGTGCATGTTTTAGTAGATGGTAAAATAGTTACTACAGGAACACAAGAGCTTGCTAAAGAAATTGAAGATAATGGATATGCGAGGTTTAAAATTGAAAACTGATATTAATGAAATAAATAGAAATGTTTATGATATAAAAAATAAAGATGAATATGATTTTAAAATAAAAAAAGGTCTAACAAAAGAAATTATAAAAGAAATATCTAAACAAAAAAAAGATCCTGACTGGATGAAAGAATTTAGATTAAAAGCATTAGATGTATATAATGAATTAGAACTTCCAACTTGGGGACCTAATCTTTCAGAACTTAATATGGATGAGATAGCAACATATGTTAGACCAAAAACAAAATTAAACAATTCTTGGGAAGATGTTCCAGAAGACATAAAAAATACATTTGATAAACTTGGTATACCAGATGCAGAAAAAGAGTCTTTAGCTGGTGTTGGAGCTCAGTATGATTCAGAAGTTGTATATCATAGTATGAAAGAAGATCTTATAAAACAAGGTGTAATTTATACAGATATGGAAACTGCTATACGAGAATATCCAGATTTAGTAAAAGAGCATTTTATGAAATGTGTACCAGTTTATGACCATAAATTTGTTGCTCTTCATGGAGCTGTTTGGTCTGGGGGATCTTTTGTATATGTTCCAAAAGGAGTAAAAGTAGATATTCCACTTCAGTCATATTTTAGATTAAATTCACCAGAAGCTGGTCAATTTGAACATACATTAATTATAGTAGATGAAGGTGCAAGTTTACATTTTATAGAAGGTTGTTCAGCACCTAAATATAATAAAGTAAATTTACATGCTGGATGTGTAGAGTTGTATGTAAAAGATAATGGATATCTTAGATATTCTACAATAGAAAATTGGTCAAAAAATATGCTTAATTTAAATACTAAAAAAGCAATAGTAGGAAAAAATGCACAGGTTGATTGGGTAAGTCGGATCTTTTGGTTCTAAAATATCTATGTTATATCCAATGAGTATATTAAATGGAGAAGGAGCAAAAACAGAATATACAGGGATTTCATTTGCAGGAGAAGGACAAAATTTAGACAATGGATTTAAAGTAGTGCATAATAATAAAAATACATCAAGTGTAGTAAATGCAAAATCTATTTCAAAGAATGGTGGAAAATGCACATATAGGTCATTAGTTAGAATAAATGAAAATGCTAAAAATTCAAAATCTTCAGTTTCATGTGAGTCACTTATGTTAGATGATATATCTATTTCAGACACAATACCTACAAATGATATTAGAACAGATGAAGTAGAATTTTCACATGAAGCTAAAATTGGGAAAATAAGTGATAAAACTATATTTTATTTAATGAGTAGAGGATTATCAGAAGAAGATGCTTTAGGTCTTATAGTAAGAGGATTTGCATATCCAATTTCTAAAGAGTTACCAGTGGAATATGCTGTTGAAATGAATAATCTTATTAATTTAGAACTTGAAGGAAGTATTGGGTAAAAAAATAGAGGGGCTAGTGCCCCAAAGGTTATGCTCTTATCAATCCAGAATTGCAATCATAATAATAATTATAAAAAATATTACCAATCCCGCATATTGCCACCGAGCAGCGGTTTTATAACCTTTTTCTCTAAGAAAATGTGCAGTAAAGTTAATAATAAACAAATTTTTTAAGTTTCGGTGTTTTTTAGATTTATAATAGTATGTAAATATTTATATTATTCAAAAAAGCTTTCAGACGGTTCATTACAGGATTTAAGAACTTGTAAAATTATTTTGCAGGCCCATCTCAAAGCAAGTTCGAGATTCTCCCACAAAATTCTTAAACAAGTTCTAAAACCCTTACATTCAGCGCCAGCTTTTTATTATAATATAAATATTTACATACCAAATTAAAACATAAAATAAAAACACCAAAACTCAAAACAAATTTATATAAATTTTAAGTAATAACATATAAAGATAAATGAAAGGAAAAGCAATGCAAAATTTAAAATTAAATGAAACTCCAGTTAGAACTTCAAGAAATTTTGGAATAAATAATATTAAGCTAGAAAATGTTAGCTTACCATATGAAATTGGAAGTTTTAATAATATAAAAATAATTAATGAAACATCTAAAATAAGAGTAGAACAAAAGGTAAGTGATTTTAAACTTACATATGGAGTGGGAGATGTTTTAGAAGATTTAAAATCAAATCAAAATTTAAGAATAATTATTGACAGTAAATATGATAAAGAAATTGAGATAGATTTTAAATTTGATAAAAATAATATTAATTTAATTGAAAACATAGAAATTATTGCAAATGAAAATTCAAAAGGCACAGTAATTTTAAAGTATAATTCTGAAGATGAGAATATAAAAAGTTTTCATAATGGAATAATAAGGGTAATAGCAAAAGAAAACTCTAATGTTAATATAATAGTTGCAAACTTAATAAATGATGTTTCAAATAATTTTATATCTATTGAAAATAATTGTGAAAATGATTCTAATGTAAATTATACATTAATAGACTTTGGTGGTAAAAATAGTATTACAAATTATTATTCTAATTTAATACGGAGAAAATTCAAATAATATTATAAATGCTATATATCTAGGAAAAGATGAAAAGTTGTTAGATTTAAATTATATAGGAGAATTAAGAGGAGAAAAGTCTAATATAGACATAGAAGTTCAAGGAGCATTAAAAGATAAGGCAAAAAAACATTTTAAAGGAACTATTGATTTTAAGAAAGGTTGCAAAAAATCAAAAGGGAATGAAAATGAGTCTTGTATGCTTTTGTCAGATACATCTAGGTCGTTAGCACTTCCAATGCTTTTATGTAGTGAGGAAGATGTCGAAGGAAATCATTCTTGTAGTAGTGGAAAAGTAGGGGAAAAAGAATTATTCTATATTATGAGTAGAGGATTTGATAGAAAGTCTGCAATTAAATTAATTGTTAGAGCAAAGTTTAATAAAATTTTAGAAAATATAAAAAATGAGAAATTAAAAAATGAGATAATATACTATATAGAGGAGTTTTAAATGGATAATATAAAAAATGATTTTCCAATTTTAAAAAATAAAGAAATCGCATATTTAGATAGTGGAGCTACAACACAAAAGCCAGAATCAGTAGTAAATGCTATTAAAAATTTTTATGAGAATTTAAATGCTAATCCACATAGAGGAGCATATAATTTAAGTATTGAAGCAACTGAAATTTATGAGAATACTAGAAGCAAAGTTGCAAAATTTATAAATGCAAGATTAAGTGAAGAAATTATATTTTCTAAAAATGCTACTGAAAGTTTAAATTTAATTGCATATTCATATGGATTAGAAAATTTAAAAAAAGATGATGAAATTGTTATATCTATAATGGAACATCATTCTAATTTAGTTCCTTGGCAAAAGGTAGCTAAAGTAACTGGAAGTAAATTAAACTATATGTATATAAATGAAAATTATGAGTTAACAGATGAAGAAATTGAAAGTAAAATAACAAGTAAAACTAAAATTGTTGCAATAACACATATTTCAAATGTTTTGGGAACTATAAATAATGTTAAAAAAATAATAAAATTTGCACATAAAAATAATGCTATTGTTGTAGTAGATGGTTCACAAAGTATACCTCATATGAAGATTGATGTACAAGAATTAGATGCAGACTTTTTTGTGTTTTCAGGTCATAAAATGCTTGCTCCTTTAGGGATTGGAGTTTTATATGGAAAAAAAGAATTGTTAAATAAAATGTCACCATTTTTGATGGGTGGGGATATGATAGAATATGTGTATGAGCAGGATACAACATTTGCTCCACTTCCAAATAAATTTGAAGCAGGTACTCAAAATGTTGAAGGAGTAATTGGTTTAGGTTCTGCAATTGATTATATTGAAAATATTGGTTATGATAATATTGAAAAAAAGGAGAAAGAAATAGTATTATATGCAATAAAAGAGTTATCAAAACTTGATTTTTTAACTTTGTATTTGACTCCAAATGAAGAAAATCATTCTAGTGTAATTTCATTTAATATAAAAAATATACATCCACATGATGTTGCAAGCATCTTAGATAGTGAAGGAGTTTGTGTGCGTTCACGGAAACCATTGTGCACAGCCACTTATGAGATTTTTAGGAATTGATTCAACTTGTCGAGCAAGTTTTTATTTTTATAATACTAAAGAAGATGTGGACAAACTAGTAAAGGCTTTAAATAAAGCATATAATATGTTTAAAAAATATTTTTAAAAGAGGTTTTTATGGAAGATTTAACTGATGTTTATAATGAAATTATAATGGAACATAGTATGAACTCATATAATAAGAAAAAGCTTGAAAATGCAGATTTTTGTGAGTTAGGGCATAATCCAAATTGTGGAGATGAGATTACTTTGGAGATAAAATTAGATCGGAGATATTATTGAGAATATGGCTTTTTCTGGACATGGATGTGCTATTTCTCAAGCATCTACATCTATTATGATAGATACATTAAAAGGAAAAACTATAAAAGAGGCAAAAGAAATTGTAAAAACATTTATAGAAATGATAAAAAGAGAAATAAAAGATGATGAAGAATTAAAAATACTTGAAGATGCTATTGCATTTAAAAATGTTTCTAATATGCCAGCTAGAGTAAAATGTGCATTACTTGCTTGGCATACATTAGAAAAAATCATAGAAAAGAAAGAGGAAGAGAATGGAAAATAAAAAAATTCTGCTAGGAATGAGTGGAGGAGTTGATAGCTCAGTATCAGCAGTACTGCTTAAAGAGCAGGGATTTGAAGTAATAGGAACAACTTTAGAATTATTTGTTGGAAGTAGTTGCTGTAACACCAATACATATTTAGATGCTAAAAATATTTGTAATTCCATAGGGATTACTCATTTTATATTTAACTATAAAGATGAGTTTAAAAAATATATTATTAATGATTTTATTGAGTGCTATGCTAATTGCAAAACACCTAATCCTTGTATTGAATGTAATAAATATATGAAATTTGGAATTATGTATGAAAAGGCAAAAGAGCTTCGGTTGTAATTTTATAGCAACTGGACACTATGCTAAAACAGAGTATAATGATAAGTATAAAAGATGGGTATTGAAGAAGTCAAATGCAGGTAAAAAGGACCAAAGCTATGTTTTATGGAGTATTCCTAAGGATTTAATAGAACATATAATTTTTCCATTATCTGATTTTGAAAACAAAGATGAAATAAGAAAAATTGCAAGTGATAGAAATTTAAAAGTTGCAAATAAACCAGATAGTGAAGATATATGTTTTATACCAGATGGAAATTATAAAAGATTTTTAGAAAATAATTCAGATATAAAACCAAAAGAAGGAAATATTGTAAATTTAGAAGGAAAAGTTTTAGGAAAACATACTGGTTTGTACAATTATACAATAGGGCAGAGAAAAGGATTAGGGATCTCAAATCTAGTGCCATTATTTGTTCTAGGTTTTAATAAAGAAAAAAATGAAGTAATAGTTGGAGAAGAAGATAAATTATATAAAAAGGAGATTTTAGTTAAAGATATAAACTTATTATTAGTAGATGATATAATTGATTGGTTAGATGTTAAGGTAAAGACCAGATATTCTTCAAAAGAAGCAAAAGCAAAAATAATAAAAGAAGGAGAAAAAATAAAGGTCATATTTGAAGAGCCTCAAAGAGCAATAACTCCAGGACAGTCAGCTGTTTTTTATGTAGGAGATATTGTACTTCGGAGGTGGAAAAATTATATAAAGAGTTTTTTACATATTATTATTTCTAAAAAATTGGATAAGAGTATAAATAGCTTCTTTTTGATAATTATTTAAAAGATTTATTTGTTGAGTTAAAGATTCTGAGTTATTAAAAGAGTTTTGAAAAAACTCTTTTAATAATTCATTTGGAGTAACTGATAATGAATTACAAATATTAATCAAAGTTTTTAAGCTAGGACCTGAACGATTACTTTCAATATCTTTAAGAAAATTTACTGATATGTCTGATAACTCTGCTAAATTTTCTTGAGTTAAATTTGAAGATATTCTTAAATCTTTTATATTTTTACTTAGTACTCTTTTTATATTTTCATTATTTAATTCCATTATATACTCCTTTTATTTTTCTTCTACATATTTTTCTAATTCTTTAATTTTATCTCTAAGTTCAGCAGCTTTTTCGAATTCCATTGCTTTTGCATGCTTCAACATTTCGTCAGTTAATTTTGAAATAATGTCTTCAATTGATTCATCTTTGCCTATATCATATTCACTTTGTATATCTTCAGTAATAGAAGCTTTTATTGTATCTCTAACAGATTTTTTAATAGTTTGAGGGGTAATTCCGTGTGCTAAATTATATTCTTCTTGAATTTTTCTACGTCTATTAGTTTCAGAGATTGCTTTATCCATTGAGTCTGTAAGAGAGTCTGCATACATTATAACTTTTCCTTCAGTGTTTCTTGCAGCACGTCCTATAGTTTGAATTAATGAACGTTCTGAACGAAGGAAACCTTCTTTATCTGCATCTAAAATAGCTACTAAAGAAACTTCTGGTATATCTAATCCTTCTCTTAAAAGATTGATTCCAACTAATACATCAAATTCACCAATACGTAAATCTCTAATTATTTCCATTCTTTCTAATGCTTTTATATCAGAATGCATATATTTAACTTTAATTCCAATATTTCTTAAGTATGCAGTTAAATCTTCAGCCATTTTTTTTGTAAGAGTAGTTACTAATATTCTTTCTTTTTTTTCAGTTCTTTCATGTATTTGTTCTATTAAATCATCAATTTGATTTTCTGTTGGTTTAACTTCTATTTTAGGGTCTAGAAGTCCAGTAGGACGTATAATTTGTTCTACAACATTTTCTTTTGAATGTTCTTTTTCATAGTCAGCAGGGGTAGCACTAACAAATATAACTTGATTAATACGTTCTTCAAATTCGTTAAATTTTAGAGGTCTATTGTCAAAAGCTGATGGAAGTCTAAAGCCATAGTTTATTAGAGATTCCTTTCTAGCTCTATCTCCATTATACATTGCTCGTACTTGTGGTACTGTTGCATGAGATTCATCAATAAGTAATAAAAAGTCATTTGGAAAATAGTCAAATAGGGTATAAGGTGGACTTCCAGCTTCACGACCACTTATATGTCTAGAATAGTTTTCAATTCCTTGACAAAATCCAGTTTCTTTGAGCATTTCAATATCAAAATTTGTTCTTTCTTCAATTCTTTGTGCTTCAATTAATTTTTTATTTGATTTAAAAAATTCAATTCTTTCTTCAAGTTCTTCTTCTATTGAAAGAAGTGCTTTTTCTTTTTTATCAAAAGTTGTAACATAGTGGGAATTAGGGTAAATCATAATATGTTTTCTTGTAGCTAATGCTTTTCCAGTTAAGGGATTAATTTCACTTATTTTTTCAACTTCATCGCCCCAAAATTCAATACGTAAAGCCTTTTCTTCTTGGTTAGAAGGATAGACTTCTAATATATCTCCTTTTGCTCTAAAAGTTCCTCTTTTAAAATCCATTTCGTTTCTAGTATATTGCATACTTATAAGTTTTTTCATAATTTCATTTCGATTCTTTACCATACCAGGTCTTAGTGAAACAATCATATGTTCATAATCAATAGGGTCTCCGAAGACCATATATACAAGAAACAGAGGCAACAACTATTACATCTCTAGTTTCAAAAAGAGAAGCAGTAGCAGAATGACGTAATTTATCTATTTCGTCATTTACAGATGAATCTTTTTCTATATAAGTGTCAGATGATGCAATATATGCTTCTGGTTGATAATAATCATAATAACTTACAAAGTATTCTACATTATTTTCTGGAAAAAATTCTTTAAATTCACTGTATAATTGTCCGTGCTAAAGTTTTATTATGAGCTAAAATTAAAGTAGGCTTTTGTACTTTTTCAATTATATTTGCCATAGTAAAAGTTTTTCCGAGAACCTGTAACTCCAAGTAGTGTTTGGAATTTTTTACCATCTATTAGTCCTTTTGAAAGATATTCTATTGCTTGTGGCTGGTCACCTGTTGGTTTAAATTCTGAATGGATTTTAAACATATTAATATTTCTCCTTAAATATATAATAGATATAATATTTTTTTAATTTCAATATTATATCATAGTTTTTTAGAATGTTAAAGGTTAAAAATTGAAATTATCATTAAAATTACAAATAATTCTATTGAAATTTATAATTACAATAGAAAATTGCAATTTAGAAAGTTGAATTGTTGACATAAAGTGAAAAAGATGTTAAAATAATATGGATTAAAAATAAGTCTCTATGAATAGAGTTTTTATAATCTATATACAGAGCTTTAAATAGATGTAACTATTAAATATATTTAAAGTCAAGAAAAGAAAGGAAAAGAAGATGTTAAAGAATTTACGGAGCAAAGTAAAAAAGGAGCAGCAGAAAAAGGAAAAGTTTTCATATGTGAAGTTTTATGAGGAGAAAAATCCGATAAAATCCCTGTTAAATAAGATACGAGTGGGGATTACAGTACTAGTGTTTATGGTAATTTCATACTATATATGCCAGTACCAGATAGGAGACGGAGCATATAAATACTCTGATGATGTTTATGAAAATATTTTTATGATAATGACTAGCTGCGTAACAGAGGCAGCGGGTGTAGACACTAAAAAATTGCTTGAAGGTGGTAGTGAAGCCTTTAAAGAAAGTGAAGCCTTTAAGGAAGAGTTTGTAGGGTATATTGATAAGTATTATAATACCTTTGAAAATGGAGAAACAATCCTTAAATGTGTTAAGGAAGATGGTTACTTTATTGCAGAAGTAACTCTTAAGTTTGATGAAAATTATAATATTTTAACAACATCATCAGGAGAGCCTATGCCTATACGAAATTTTTATTCTTTGGAGGAGTATATGCGATATTATAATAATGAAGTCGCTATAAGAACTTTTGGAGGAGGAGCAGGTGCGTGGTTAGCATTTGAACTTTTGCTTAGTGGATCAGCAAAACTTCTTTATGAATTTTGTAAGTGGAAAATTAAGCGAAAAGATCAGAAAATGATTACAGATTCCACGAATAAAGAAGAGACGCCTATTGATAGGGCCGATGCTGTATAACCGTAAATAGTGCCACTTTGTTCCAATGTTTTATTGGATAAAGTGGCTTTTCCATTAAAAATTATATTAGAAAAAGCCGAGTAATCCAGAGACTACTCGGCTAAATTGATTTTTAGAAGTTTGAATTTTAATAATAACAGAAATAGTGTACAGTGGAATCATTCCATCTGCCATGTCCCTGAGGAAATAATGCTTGATATACTACATTGTCAGGCATTCCTGTTTCAACTCTACCCCGTAAATATTCTTCAACATTTCTTTTTACACTTTGGGTTGGAGTCTTATTTATAGAGCCATTCATTACTGGTGCATATTGTCCAGGAGAATAAATAACAGCATAAATAGTATTTGGAAACTTATAATGCTTTATCCGGTTTTCAATGACATTAGCTACGCAGTATTGTTCAAATGCGGAACATCCGCCTGATTCAGCCATTACTATATGACACATTAGGTCATAATACTCATTGAAGAAATCATCAGCTCTTTTCTTGGCTTGATTATAAAGATTTTCTGCTTCTTGAGAATATCCAAGATACTTTTCTTGGTCTGCTATGGCACTTTCATGAAGAGGACCAATAATATTTTGAAATTTTTCTTCCATTTCATTATGTAAAGCTAAATATGCTGGAATGTTATCTAATGATTTCAAAATTTTATTATACTGTTCTTCACATATCGAAAGATAATATTGAATATTATCAAGATGCTTATAATAATCTTCATATTTTTCTTCTAATGTGTTAAAGTTGCGATTTACAATACTACATACTTTAGCACTTTCAACTTGATTATATAAATCAAGCATTTCAGCTTTTAAATCATCGATTCCATCAAAATAGGCATATACCTTATTATAGGCATTTTCCAATTCTTTGATGTCTTCTTCTTCTGGAGCATCTAGATCGTCCAGAGTCCGAAACGTGATTTCCAATGGTTTTTCTTCTCTATCAGAATATTGTATACTGCTCATTAGCTTGGGGAGGAATATAAAAAGTACTATTCCTATAACTGCAATATACAGTAAATTTGATAAAGCAATCAACCAAAAGGGACGCCTTGAAGTAGTACATTCTTCTACTTCTGTTTCAGTTGACTTTGGGACTACAGTTATATAAGAATCCATTTTTCTCCGTAGTTCTGGTTGAACTACTTGTATATATGGTGGATCCTTTTCCTTTGCTGTACTTTTGTTTTCCATTTTGTAAAAATCATCCTTCCTTTAATATATTTTTTGTGTATTCGTTAGAATACATATATTTTTCGATTATAGCATAAGATGTTGGTTTTGACAAGTCTAAAAATGAAGTGTAAGTATATAAAACCGAATGACTATTCAAATTTATAAAATAACTTGTAAGTATTGTATTGCAATTGAAAAGACAAATTCAATTAAAAAATAATTGTAAAAAAAATAACTTTATGATAAAATAGCTACACTAAATTAAGAAAGGAAAATAATTTATGAATGATCCAAAAATAATAGATATAAAAGATATGCTTAAAAAATCTGGGGATTTATATGGAGATAGAGTTGCATATAAATTTAAAACAGAAAATCCAGGAGAATTTAAAACGTTTTCACATAAAGAAGTAAGACAAATGGTTGATAGTTTAGGTACTGCTTTAGTTTCTTTATTAAATTTAAAAGATAAAAGAGTTGCTATAATAGGAGAAAATAGATATGAATGGGAGGTTGCGTATTTATCAGTAGTAGCAGGTACAGGAACAGTAGTTCCACTTGATAAAGCACTTCCAGAAAATGAATTAGATCATTTGATTAGACGTTCAGAAGTAGAAGCAATATTTTATACTGAAAAATATGAGCCAATACTAAAAAAATTAGCTAAAGATGGTACAACAAAATTAAAACATTTGATTTGTATGGACGCTACTGAACATGATGATGGAATATATTCGTTTATAGAACTTATAGAAAAAGGTAAAGAACTTATAGAAGAAGGAGATAGAAGTTTTTTAGATGCTAAAATAGATTCAGAAGCTATGACTATAATGTTATTTACATCAGGTACAACTTCTGTATCTAAGGCTGTAGCTTTATCACAAAGAAATTTATGTGAAAATCTTATGGCAATGTCAGAAGCTTTGCATCAAATTTCTTGTGAAGATTCAATGCTTTCATTTTTACCAGTTCATCATGTGTTTGAATGTACAGTAGGATTTTTATTGTCATTATATAAAGGAATGGCAACAGCTTTTTGCGATGGAATTAGACATATTGTGGATAATTTAAGAGAATATCAAACTACATTTATGGTTTGTGTTCCAGCATTATATGAAAATATTTATAAAAATATTATGAAAAACTTAGAAAAGCAAGGTAAATTGGAAGCTGTTAATAAACTTGTAGAAGAACATAAAAATGATACAATGGAACAAAAAAAAGAAATATTCAAAGATATACATGCTATATTTGGAGGAAAAATTCGTTTATTTATAAGTGGTGCAGCAGCATTAGATCCCAAAATAGAGCAAGGATATCGTGATTTAGGTTTTGACTTAGTTCAAGGATATGGATTAACAGAGACATCACCAGTTGTTTGTGTTAATAATTTTCCAGGTAAAATAGAACATAGATTGGGCTCAATAGGACCAGCACTTTCAAATGTTCAAGTTAGAATAGATGATCCAAATGAAGAAGGACTTGGAGAACTTGTTGTAAAAGGACCAAATGTTATGATTGAGTATTATGGAAATTTAGAAGCAACAGAAGAAGTTTTAGAAGATCGGATGGTTTCATACAGGAGATTTATGTAGAATAGATGAAGATGGATATATATTTATTTCTGGAAGAAAGAAAAGTGTTATTGTACTTAAAAATGGAAAAAATATATTTCCAGAAGAAATGGAAAATTTAGTAAATAAAATTGAAGGTGTTAGTGAATCTTTTATATATGGAAAAACTAGTAAAGATGATGAGAATGATATAAAAATACATGTTGAGGCTGTATATGATAAAGAAGTTATGAAAGAAATGTATAATACTGAGGATAAAGATGAAATTTACAAAATTATTAATTCAAAAATAAAAGAAATAAATAAAACAATGCCATTATATAAAGCAATTAGAGGATTAGAAATAACAGAAGAACCAATAGCAAAAACAACTACAGGAAAACTGAAACGTTATGAAGAATTAGCAAAAATTAAAGCAAGAAATTAAAAATTAGAAGTGCCAAACAATTTAATATGTTTGGCATTTTTTCTAATATTATCTTATTTAAGAAAACTTTTAGATGGTTCATACTAAGCATTAGAAGTTTCTAAAATTGTATTGACAAAAAATATGAAAAGCGATAAAATGTTTGCATAAAATGATAAGAGGAGAATTAACTTTGAATAAATTAATTGCAAAAAATCCTACTGCAAGGCATAACTATACTATTACAGAATCTTTTGAAGCAGGGATTGTTTTAAGTGGCACAGAAATTAAATCTATAAGAAACGGTAAAGTAAATATAAAAGATACGTATGTAATGATTAAAAATGGAGAAGCATATATATATGGTATGCATATAAGTCCATATGAACAAGGAAATATATTTAATAAAGATCCACTAAGAGATAGAAAATTACTTTTACATAGAAGAGAAATAGACAAACTTTTTGGAATGATAAAGCAAAAATCAGTAAGTCTAGTTCCTCTTAATTTATATTTTAAAAATAGTAAAGTAAAAATTGAAATTGGAGTTGGAAAAGGCAAAAAATTATATGACAAACGTGAAGATATGGCTAAAAAAGATGCTCAAATGAAAATTGACCGTGCAATGAAAGGAAAATTTTAAGGTGGTATTATGAAAGAATATATTGATTCAAAAAAAGATGATATAATAAAAGCTATAAAAGATACAATAGCTTTTAAAAGTGTGTCTGAAAGTTCTAATATAGAAGGAGCACCATTTGGAGAAGAATGTAAAAAGGTTTTAGATTATGTATTGAATTTAGGAAAAGAATTGGGATTTAGAACCAAAAATTTAGATGGATATTGTGGATATATAGAGTTTGGCGAAGGAGAAGAAATGGTTCGGGATTATTGGTCACTTAGATGTTGTTCCAGCAAATGTTGAAGATCGGTTGGACATCTTTTCCTTTTGAAGCTGAAATAAGAGATAATAAAATTTTTGGTAGAGGAACTATTGATGATAAAGGACCTGTTATATCAAGTTTGTATGCTATGAAAGCAGTAGCAGAAAAAATGAAGATTAATAAAAGAGTTAGATTAATTCTTGGGCTAAATGAAGAAACAAATTGGGAATGTATAAATTATTATAAAAGAAATGAGGAAATGCCAACAATTGGTTTTAGTCCAGATGCAGATTTCCCTTGTATATATGCTGAAAAAGGAGTTTTAGCAGTAAAGGTAGAACATAATTATATGATAGATGGTTGTGAAATTTTAGATATAAGTTCAGGAGATAATCCAATAAATGTTGTTCCAAAGTCTTGTTCTATTAGACTTAAAGTAAATGATTTAAGTTTTATGCAAAATTTTAAAAACACTGAAGGAGTTCATATTGAAAAAATAAGTGAAGATACTATAAAAATAGTAGCAAGTGGAATATCAGCACATGCGGCACATCCTGACTTAGGAGATAATGCAATAACAAAATTATTTATGTATTTAGGAGATAATTCGTATATAAATGATTTAAAAGAAAATGGATTTTTTGAAATTCAAAATCCTAATTATTTAGGTGGAATGTCTACAACAGATGAGTCTGGTGTATTAACATCAAATATTGGAATAGTAAAATATGAAAATGGAAAATTGAAGTTATATACAAACTTAAGAGTACCAGTAGAAACAAATTTTGATAAAATAAAAGATTGTTATGAGAAATTAAAAGTAAATATTCCAGGACTTGAATATAATATAAATCATGCAAATAGTAAATTATATGTAGATAAAGACAGTTATTTAATAAGAACTTTAACAAATATTTTTAATGAAGAAACTGGAAGAAATGATGAACCTATAGCTATTGGTGGAGCAACATATGCAAGAGCTTTTAATAATTGTGTTTCTTTTGGAATGACTATGCCAGGTGATAAAGACATGTGTCATCAAGTGGATGAATATATAGATATTGATAAATTAATTATTAGTACAAAAATATATGCAAGAGCTATTTATGAATTAGCAAAATAATGGTAATTAGAAGGAGCAATAATGTTAAATCTAGAAAAGGAAGTTCAATTTATAAAAGGTGTTGGACCAAATAGAGTAAATCTTTTAAAGAAATTAGGAATAAATACTTTAGGAGATTTAATTACTTTTTTTCCTCGTGAACATGAAGATAGAAGTAAGCCTAAAAATATTTCTGAATTAGAAAATGGAGAAGAGGTTTTAATTAGTGCATATCCAATTGGAAGAATGAATGAATATAAAATTAGAAAGAATTTGACTATTTGTAAATTGATAGTTAGAGATGAAACAGGAGCATGTGAAATAGACTGGTATAACCAGTCTTATTTAAAAAATAATTTTGTTCCAAATAAAAGATATTCTTTTTTTGGAAAAGTGAGTATGAAATCTGGAAAAGTTACAATGCAATCTCCAGTGTATGAACTAGATGGGATAAATAAAAATACAGGTAAAATAGTTCCAATTTATCCATTAACTTATAAATTATCCCAAAATACAATAAGAAAAATTATTGAAAATGGAATTTCAGAAATCTATGGAAATTTAGAGGAAACATTACCAAAATATTTAATAGATAAATATAAATTATATGATATAAACACAGCAATAAAACAAATACATTTTCCAGATAATTTTGAAAGTTTCAATTTGGCTAGAAGAAGATTAGTTTTTGAAGAATTATTTAGTATGCAACTTGCACTTTTAAAACTAAAAAATAAATATGATGTAAGTAAACAAGGAATTAGTTTTGATAAAAATGTTAAAATGTCCGATATTATAAATAAACTTCCATATAAATTAACAAAAGCTCAGCTTAGAGTTTTAGAAGAAATAGATAAAGATATGGAAAGTAATAAACCAATGAACAGGTTACTTCAGGGGGATGTTGGCTCAGGAAAGACTATAATTTCTCTTATTTCTGCATATAAATGTGTACGTTCTGGTTATCAAGCTGTTATAATGGCTCCAACTGCAATACTTGCTGGTCAACATTTAGAATCATATCAGCAAATGTTTGGAGATATGGGAATTAGATGTGAATTATTAGTTAGTGGAATTACTAAAAAAAATAAAACATTATTATTGGAAAGATTGAAAAATGGAGAGATAGATATATTAATTGGTACACACGCAGTTTTTGAAGATAATGTAGAATTTAAAAATTTAGGATTAGTTGTAACAGATGAGCAACATAGATTTGGAGTTCGTCAAAGAAGCAAACTTGCCAAAAAGGGTGAGAATCCAGATATATTAGTTATGACAGCAACACCAATTCCAAGAACATTAGCAATTATACTTTATGGAGATTTGGATATTTCAATTATAGATGAATTACCACCAAATAGAAAGAAGATTGAGACATATGCAGTTACTAAAGAATTAGAATCAAGAGTTAATAGCTTTATTTCTAAACAAGTTGATGATAAAAGGCAGTGTTACATAGTTTGTCCATTAGTAGAGGAAAATGAAGAAATGGACTTAAAGTCAGCAGTTGAACTTACTAATGAATATAAAGAAAAGACATTTCCAAATTATAGAGTTGAATGTTTACATGGTAAAATGAAAGCAAAAGAAAAAGATGATATAATGGAAAGATTTAAAAATGGAGAAATAGATATATTAGTATCAACCACTGTTATAGAAGTTGGAGTTAATGTTCCGAATGCTAATATTATGGTAATTGAAAATGCAGAAAGATTTGGATTAGCGCAATTGCATCAATTACGTGGTAGAGTAGGTAGAGGAGAATATCAATCATATTGTATTTTAAAATATCAAGGAAATTCTAGAATTGTAAAAGAAAGAATGAATGTTATTTCAAAATCAAATGATGGTTTTGTAATATCAGAAAAAGATTTAGAATTACGTGGTTCTCGGAGAATTTTTTGGGACCAAACAACATGGAATACCAGAATTTAAAATAGCAAATTTATTTACAGATATTGAAATGTTAAAAAGAGTTCAAAGCATAGTAATGGAAGTGCTAAGTAAAGATCCTGAACTAGAAATGCCAGAGAACATAATACTAAATAAGATGATAGAAAATAAATTTAAGGATAGAATTGAAATATGAAATTTGAACTTCTTATGTAAACATGATATAATTAATATGTTACTTGCAGGAAGCTGCTTAATAGAAAAATTATTGGCCAAAAGGAGGGCAACATGAAATACGAAAATTTAGAGAAAGCTTTAAACCGCCGGTACAGCCAGACAGTAGATGGAAATGTGACTCTTTACTGGGCATATCGAAACTGTTACACTTCTAACCTTGAAAAATCAATAGTTATAGCGATTTTTAATAGTAAAAATGTTGTGAATGTCAACCATTTGTCAACCAAAATTTTATGCGGTTGACAATTATATGTAAAAAATAAGAGCCTTAATGACTCTTATTTTGATTTACAGCTTTTTCAAATATTTCTACGGAATTATTAC
>CANRSD010000009.1 GCA_947642355.1 uncultured Clostridia bacterium | reverse complement strand
AAAAATAAATGAAGTAGAAACAGATATAAGTACTATAACAGATTTAGAGGTATCAGAAGATGGAAAAATATATTCAGTAGGAAACCAAGCAGACGTAGCAACAGCAAATGAATATGCAAAAAATGGAGTAGTATTAAAAATAGAAGGAGATTTAAAAGTAGGAGAAGATACAACATTAACAGCAGTAGCAAGTACAGGAGGATTTCGGTGGACCAAAAGGAATGTATATATATTGCATACGGAACATTAACAAATAATGGAACAATAAGCATGACAGCAAGAGGAGCAAAAGCAGAAGGTCAGGATGTTTATTTGTTTAAAAACTTTGATGGAACATATGAACATGTACCAGCTGTTGGTGGTTCTGGAGGTGCAAGGAGAAATGGAGGAAGTAGGTTAAATCGGAATACCAGGTGAAAATGGAAAACTTCGTTCTTCAGGAGGCGGAGGAGGAGCTGGAGTTGTTGGTGGCGGTATTGGACGGTGCAGGAACAGCTGGGACTAGCTATAGTGGAGGAACTGGTGGCGGAAATGAAAGTACTGCAAATGCTGCATTAGCTGATGGTATAGCCTTTGGGGGAAAAGGTGGAAGAGGAAGAGGAACTAATGGTGGTAATGGTGGAGTAGGCAACCCAGGTGGTGATGGCTACTGTGCTTCTGCTAAGGGAACAGGTGGACTTTTATTTAGTTATTGTGGACTTTTAAATGGAGAAGGAAGTTTTAATGTAGAAGGCACTACAAATTTTCCAGGTTGGGATACAACAGGAGGTTCTTCTGGTGGAGGAAGTCTTAATATTTTTACAAATTCTACAAAAGATGATTTAAAGTATTTAAATTTTACTTGTTCGGGAGGATTGGCTTCTCTTGGTACTTCTCATAATGCAGCTGGAGCTAGACAATATGGAGGAGCAGGAGGTTCAGGGACTGCCAATATTGGTACTGTTGTAAATGGATATTATGTAGATTTTAACTTATAATTAAAATTTCTCTTCAATTTTATTTGTAATAAATTAAATTTTAGTATATAATTTATTATAAATTAAAACAAAAGAGGAGAAATTTAATGGATATTTCTAATTTTACAGATAGTGCTAGAAATGTACTTACAAGTTCTAGTACTCTTGCTATTCAAAATCAGAATTCTGAAATAACATCATATCATATTATTAACAGGATGCTTGAGAAAAAAGATAATTTAATATATCAGCTTTTAATTAAAATGGATGTTGAAGTTGAAAAATTAAAAGTAGTTATTTTAGATGAAATAAATTCATTTCCACAAGTTACTTCTACAACTGGAATGAGGTTTTCTAAAGATGTAGAGCAAGTTTTAGAAGAGTCTGAGAAGCTTTCTAAAAATATGAAAGATCAATATATTTCAGTAGAGCATTTATTTCTGCGGTATTTTGGATTATGCTCCTGATAATTTAAGAAAAATTCTTAAATTATATACAATAACTAAACATAAATTTTTAGTTGCTTTAAAAGAAGTAAAGTCTAATGTTATAGTTGAGGAAAAAGAGGAAAATGTAGTAGAGGGTTTATCTAAATTTGGTAAAAATTTGACTGAACTTGCTAAAGCGAATAAGTTAGAACCAGTTATTGGTAGAGATGATGAGATTAGAAATGTTATAAGAATATTAACTCGTAAAACAAAAAATAATCCTGTTTTAATAGGTGAACCAGGTGTTGGGAAAACTGCAATAGTAGAAGGCTTGGCACATAGGATTATTAGAGGTGATGTACCTACTAGTTTAAAAGGAAAAACTATTTTTTCATTAGATTTAGGATTACTTATTGCAGGAGCCAAATATAGAGGAGAGTTTGAAGAAAGATTAAAAAGTATATTGGAAGAAATAGATAATAGTAATGGAGAAACATTATTATTTATAGATGAAATTCATAATTTAGTTGGAGCTCGGGAAAACGGATGGAGCAATGGATGCAAGTAATTTATTAAAACCTAAACTTGCAAGAGGTGAGCTTCATTGTATGGGCGCTACAACTGTTGATGAGTATAGAGAATATATTGAAAAAGATCCAGCTTTAGCTAGACGTTTTCAAAAGGTAATGGTTCCAGAGCCAACTATTGATGATGCAATAACAATTCTTCGTGGAATACAAGAGAAATTTGAAATATTTCATGGAGTAAAAATTCAAGATCAAGCTTTAGTGTCAGCAGTTACACTTTCAAATAGATATATAACAGATAGGTACTTGCCAGATAAAGCAATAGATTTAGTTGATGAAGCTTGTAGTTTGATTAGAACTGAAATGGAGTCAATGCCAATAGAGCTTGATAAAATATCTAGAAAAATTATGCAATTAGAAGTTGAGGAAGCAGCACTTTCTAAGGAAGATGACGAAGTTGCTTTAGGTAGACTTGCTAAAATTAAAGAACAATTGTCAAAACAAAGAGAAAATTTTAAAACTCAAAAAGCAAAATGGGATATTGAGAAAAAGAATATTTCTAGAATACAAAAATTAAAGGCAAAAATAGATGAAGTAAATGCAGAAATAGAAAAAGCTGAGCGCACTTATGATTTAAATAAAGTAGCTGAGCTTAGATATTCTACTTTGCCAAATTTAAAACAAGTTTTATTACAAGAAGAAAAAGAAATTGAAAAAAATCAAGGAGGAAAAAGTTCACTTCTTAGAAGTAAAGTAACAGAAGATGAAATACAACATATTGTTTCAAAATGGACAGGAATACCAGTAACCAGAATGGCAGAAGGTGAAAAACAAAAATTATTAAATTTAGAAAAGATATTGCAAAAAAATGTTGTTCGGTCAAGATGAAGCAGTAAAAAAAGTAAGTGAAGCAATTTTGAGGTCTAGAGCAGGAATTGCAAATCCAAATAGACCAATAGGTTCATTTCTTTTCTTAGGACCTACAGGAGTTGGTAAAACAGAACTTGCCAAAACTTTGGCTAGAAATTTATTTGATGATGAAAAAAATATGATAAGATTTGATATGTCTGAATATATGGAGAAGTTTAGTGTTACGAGACTTATAGGAGCACCTCCCCGGATATGTTGGCTATGAAGAAGGAGGACAACTTACTGAGGCTGTAAGGCATAAACCATATTCAGTATTACTTTTTGACGAAATTGAAAAGGCACATCCTGATGTATTTAATATATTTTTGCAAATTTTAGATGATGGTAGACTTACAGATTCTCAAGGAAGAACTGTAGATTTTAAAAATACTATAATTATTTTGACATCTAATTTAGGTGCTCAAAAAATATTAGATAGTATTTTTAAAACAGGAAATATTACATCAAAGACTAAAGAAGATATAAAAATTATATTAAAAGAACATTTTAGACCAGAATTTTTAAATAGATTAGATGAAATTATTTTCTTTAATGCTTTAGCTAAAGAACAGGTATATGGTATTGTAGAACTATTACTAAAAGCTTTAATAAGTAGACTTCTAGAACAGGAAATAACAATGACTATATCAGATGATGTAGTTAACTGGATTGTAGAAGTTCGGATATGATATGAATTTTGGTGCCAGACCATTAAAAAGAACTATACAAGATGAAATTGAGACATTAATTAGTAAAGCAATTGTTGCTGATGAAATTAAAAGAAAAGATAAAATTGAAATAATAGTAAATTCTAAAAATGAACTTGAGTTAAAAAAATAGGAGGAGTTTATGGCAGATAGTCCAGAAGTTATTGAAGCAAGAGAAAAAACAAATGATAAAGAATTCTATTTTGAAAAAGTAAAGCAAATGCCACTTCTTATTGAATGGGCAAATGATGAAATTAGAGATGACAAAGATATATTATTAGAAGCTGTTAAAGTTGATGGGGGAGCTTTAGAGTTTGCAAGTGATAGACTAAAAGATGATAAAGATGTATTGATTGCAGCTGTTTCACAAGCTGGTTGGACTGCTTGTTATGCAAGTGATAGACTTAAAAATGATAAAGATGTAATGCTTACAGCTGCTAAAAATGATGGACAAATTTTATACTTTGCAAGTGAAGCTTTAAGAGATGATAAAGATGTAGTTTTAGCAGCAGTTACAAATAAACCTATAATTTTAAAATATGCAAGTTTTAGATTAAGACAAGAAAAAGAAATTGCTATAGCTGCTGTTTCTAATAATAAAAGGGCATTTGAGTTTATACGGAGAAGATTTAAAGAAAGATGAGGAAATACTTAAATTATGTGAATGATATTCTACGAAAAGTAGAATATTTTTTTTATTTTTGAATATATATTATTAAAAACAAGTTTGTATCAAAAAGGAGGTAAATTAATGAATAGATTTGTTAGAAAAGCTAGTGAAATTTTAGAACTTCCAAGAGAAGTGGTAAGTCAAGTGCCAAAAATTACCATTACTGCATTTGATGAGGTTGTTATAGAAAATTTTAGAGGAATATTAGAATATGAAGACTTTTTTGTACGTATTAGTACATATATTGGAAATGTAAATATTAATGGATTTAATTTGAAATTAAATCAGATGAATGAAGATGATATTTTAGTAAAAGGAAAAATAGAGAGTATAAATTTAGAAACTAATAGTTAACAAGAGGTGAAATTTATGTGGATTATAAGAGTATTATATTTATATGTTTTTGGATATGTAAATATTGAAGTAGAAGGTTTTTTTGTAGAAAGATTTATTAATATTTGTATTTCAAAACGAATTTTTTTATGGAAACTAGTTAGAAAAAATAGTACTGTTATGTATGCTAAAATTGGAGTAAAAGATTTTAAAAGAATAAAAAATGTAGCTAAAAAAACAAAGTGTAAGGTATCCCTTGAGAGTAAAAAAGGACTACCTTTTTTACTAAATAGATATAAGAAAAGAAAAATTTTTGCAATTACTTTAGGAGTAATTGCAATTTTAATTTTTGGACTAACTAGATTTGTATGGAATATAGATATTTATTGTGATGGAGACATAGATAAACAAGAAATAATTAAGCTTTTGGAAAAAGATGGGATAAAAGAAGGAGTACTAATTAGTAAAATTAATAAAGATAAAGTTATAAATGAAATTAGAATGCAAAGAGATGACATTTCTTGGGTTGGTATTAGATTAGATGGAACAAATGTTATAGTAAATATTGTAAAATCTATAGAAAAGCCTCAAATTATTGCATCAGATGAGCCTTGCAATATTATATCAGATAAAGAAGCAATAATAACTAAAATTAGCGTGCAAAATGGAACTGCAAGAGTAAAAGAAGGAGATACAATAAAAATAGGAGATTTATTAGTAGAAGGTGTTATGGAAGGAAAATATACAGGAAATAGATATGTACATTCAGAAGCTGATATAAAAGCTAAAATTTGGTATACAAAAGAAGAAGAAGCGAGTTTAAAACAAGAACATTATATAGATACAGGAAAAGAACAAAAAAGATATGAAATAAATATAAATAAATTTAAAATAAATTTCAATAAAAGGCTTCCAAAATTCAAAAAATATGATACAATAGAAACAGGTAAAAAATTAAAGTTATTTTCGAATTTTTATATTCCAATTGAAATAAAAACTATAAATTATAAAGAGAAAAAATTGGAATACGTGGAATATACAATGGAAGAACTTTCTAATGAATTACAAAAAAAATTAAAAAAAGAATTGCTAGAAGAGAATAATATTTTAGAAGAAAATATTATTGAAATTACACCAATTGTTACATTAAAACAAGACAAAGTAAATGTTAAATTAATTTGTGTAACAGAAGAAGAAATCGGAACTCTAGAGCAATTAGTTTATTAGGAAAGGAAAGAGAACAAATGGAAGAAAGAAGTCTAAAAGTATTACAACCCAATACAACATTTTTTAGTAAAATTTCTGTTACAATTAGTAAACTACTTACTCCTACAAAAATTGGCATAAATGGAATGTTAATTTCATTAAAAAGAAATAATGCCATAAAATATTATGAGCAATATAAAAAAGCAGAACAATTAAATGATGTATCTAAAAAAGAGCAAGCACAAAATCGTTATGAAGAAAGTTATACATTATATTTAGAAGCAATAGATAAGTTTATAATGGATTCAGTTTATAAAAAAGTAAAAAATGGAACAGCATCAGTATTTGAAAAAGAAGCATTATCTAATTATTATAATATAGTGCATTTAAAAGAAACAGAATATTTAGAATATAAATATAGAAAACAAAAATTTTTGCTAGAACTTGACTTTGAAAATTTTAAAGAAAATGGAAAAGCTAAAAATGTAGAAAAATATAAATTATTATATATAGAAAAAATGGATATTTTATACAAAGGAATACTTAAGAATTATTCAATAAAATTAGCAGATGGCTTAAGAGCTCAAAAAAATGATTTAATTAATTTATATAAAAATATATTTGAAACTCTGGAAGAATACATAAAAGTGGTATTACCATTAAAATTAGAATATGAAAAAGATAATGAAAATTACACTAATATTTTAAATGGATACGAGGAATATGAAAAATTTAGTGTTGGAAAATTAGATGAAAAAGAATTTTTAGAGAAAAATATGATTCTATTAGGTTTAAGTAGAGTATTGTTTACACATAGCCTTCCTTTAGTTGCAGCAGAACAATGTTACAATAAGTTATTAAAAGATATAAGAAATTTGATTATAAATTCAAAAGTTGAAACTAAAAAAGAAGAAGCCTATAAAATGCTTATAACATTAATAGAAGATTATAATGTTAAATTATTGTCAACTAAAGTATATTGGGATAATCCAGATGAAAGAGAAAATTATAAAAAGTTTTGGCAGGCATATAGTAAAGAATCAGATTCTGAAAAAAGAGAAATATTGTCTTTAAAAAGAGAACTTTCTCAAATAGAAAATACTCGGAGAAAAGAATATGAAACTTAGGGAGTTTTATAAACATAAATTAGTTCAAATGGGAGCAATGAGAAATTTTAAAAATAGTTGTATTACTGGAAATAGAGATAGATATGTAAAAAATAGGGTTTAAAAGTGCCCTATTTTTTCTAAAAGGAGAAATATGAAAGTAGCAGAAATAGAATTTTTAGATATCCAAGAAGATAAAGAATATATTGATTTTATAGAGAAAGTATTATATAAATGTTTTGAAATAGAAAATTTACTTTCTAGGGAAATTTATGTTAGTGTAATACTTACTACACCAAGTAATATAAAGAGTATAAATAAGGAATATAGAAATATAGATAAAGAAACAGATGTGCTTTCTTTTCCTATGTTTGAAAGATGTGAAATAACTGATATTCCTAAAAAAGAGGTTTTAGGGGACATTATTATTTCTGTAAGTAAAGTTAAAGATCAGGCAGTAGAATTTGGACATAGTTTTGAAAGAGAACTTAGCTATATGGTAGTCCATGGTTTCTATCATCTTATGGGATATGATCATATTGAAGAAGAGGATAAAAATATTATGAGAGAAAAGGAAGAAAATGTGCTTGAGAGTCTCGAAATTTTTAGAGATTAAATTTAAGTTTTTTGCTTATGTTTTAGCCTTACGTGTAAATACTTATATTATGATAAAAAGCTTGGTGCTGAGCGGAAGGATTTTAGAACTTGTTTAAGAATTTTGTGGGAGAATCTCGAACTTGCTTTGAGAGGGGCCTGCAAAATAATTTTACAAGTTCTTAAGTCCTGTAACGAACCATCAACTTTTTTGAATAATATAAATATTTACACAAATAAAAAATATCAAATTTTAAAATGTTAACTAAATTTATTTTAAAGAATATAATATAGTAGTCATAATAAGGAATGGAGAATTTTATGGAAGAATTTAAATCTGGTTTTGTGAGTTTGATTGGAAAAACTAATAGTGGAAAATCAACACTTTTAAATAGTATGGTGAATGAAAAAGTAGCAATTACTACACCAAAAACTCAAACAACTAGAACAGCAATAAAAGCAATAATAAATAATGAAAATTCGCAAATAATAATTACAGATACGCCAGGAATTCATAAAGGTAAAACTAAACTTAGTAAAACTATGTTAGATACTAGTTTTACCATGATTAAAGAAGTAGATGTAATATTATTTCTAGTAGATGCATCTGAAAAAGAAATTAGTAATGAAAATTTAAAAATAATTGAGAAATTAAAAGAAGTAAAAAAACCAGTTTTATTAATTATAAATAAGATAGATTTAGTACAAAAAGAAAAAATATTAAAAATTATAAATAGTTATAAAGATGAATATGAGTTTGAGGCAGTTATACCAATATCTGCAATTAATAATGAAGGTATAGATATTATAATAAATGAAATAGAAAAATTATTACCTGTTCGGGCCAAAATATTATGAAGATGATGAATATACTGATCAAACAATGAGAGAAATAGCTTCAGAAATTATAAGAGAAAAAGCTTTAAAATTATTAAATGATGAAATACCACATGGAATTTATATTGATATAGAAAAATTTTCTTCAAGACAAACAACTAAAGGAAAAGAAATATATGATATAGAATCTAAAATATATTGTTTGAGAGAATCACATAAAGGAATAATTATCGGAAAAGGTGGAGAGATGCTTAAAAGGATTTCCACATATGCAAGACAAGATATAGAAAAAGTTTTAGACACTAAAGTTAACTTGAGAGTTTGGGTAAAAGTTAAAGAAGATTGGCAAAATAATGAAGGATTAATAAATAATAAATTTAAATTAAAATAGTGAATATTTTGCTTAAAATTACGAATGATAATTATAGGAAGTGATGAAAATGATTAAAAAAATTGCGTGGGATACGTTTAAAAATACAGGAGATATAAATACGTATTTGGAATTTAGCAAATTAAAAAATATGGAGGAATTAAGCATACAAAGTAATGAAACAGATAAAAGTAAATGGAATAATAATTGCAGAAAACAATTCAAATGATTTTGATAAAATGGTTACAATGCTTACTCCTAATTTAGGAAAAATTGGGTGTAGTGCAAGGGGAGCAAGACGTACAAAAAGTCAGCTCCTTGCAGGCACTCAAGTTTTTACATTCCGGAGAATATATGCTTTTTAAAGGCTCTGATACATATAGTATAAATTCTTGCCAAACTATTGAAATGTTTTATAATCTTAGAACAGATTTGGACAAGTTATTATATGCTTCTCATATTACCAAAATTATAAATGATGTTACAACAGAGAATCAAAATTCATTTTACATATTAAAATTGTTTTTAAATACACTTTATGCAATATCTGAAACAGATAAGAATTTAGATTTTTTAATATCTGTATTTAAAATGAGATTAATGAAAATAATAGGTTTTGCACCAAATGTTAGTGAGTGTGTTAGTTGTAAATCAAAAGAAAATTTAACAGGATTTAGTTTTAAAGATAATGGCTTCAAATGCGAAAAATGTCAGAAGCAAGATGCTGGAGTATTTGGACTAACAGAAGCAACTAAAAATTCTATAATATATTCTACTAAAGCAGATTCTAAGAAGATATTTTCATTTGATTTATCAGAAAAAAGTTTAAAAGAGTTTGAGATTGTTTCTAGGTTGTATTTAAATGAAAAGCTTGAAAAAGAGTATAATTTGGAGAAATATTAGAAACTCCTTTTTTAGTTGATAAATAGTGAGTTTTTTATTAGTAAGTTTTTGTATTTTTGGTTAAAAGTACAGTAAGGCTTGGATGGTTTGGTTAACATAGTAAACAAAATTATTAGAAAATAATTGCAATTTTACTGCATATAAAGTTAAAAAAATATGTATAATATCGTTAACTTTATGCATATAAAATGATAAAATATATGCAGAAAGAAGGAAATAAAATGAAAAAATTTGATTATTCTTTTCTTGATAATGGTTTGCTACCAGCCAATTTGATAAATATAATAGGAACTATATATTCATTAAAAACAGGAGCAAAGATAAGAAAAGATGAATATGAAAGAATATTTACAGAATTAGAAAAAATAGCAGTAGTACAATCAGTTAAAAGTTCAAATGCTATAGAAGGAATTGTAACTAGTGATGAACGTATAGAAGAAATAGTAAATCAAAATAGTAAGCCATTAAATCATAATGAAAATGAAATTGCAGGTTATCGTGATAGTTTAAATGAAATACATCTACATTATGAAGATATTGAATTAAGTGAAAATACAATTCTAAGGTTACATGAAATAATGATGTCATATGCAGGAACTGAAGACTCAGGAAAATATAAAATAAACGAAAACTATATTATAGAAGAAGATAAAGATGGAAACAGGAAAATGAGAGTTAAACCATTATCAGCAAAAGAAACACCAGAGGCAATGGAACAACTTGTACTTGCATATCATGATGCAAGTAATAATTCTAATATTAATCAATTATTACTAATTCCGTGTTTTATTCTTGATTTCCTTTGTATACATCCATTTAGGGATGGTAACGGAAGAATGTCAAGATTATTAACATTGTTATTATTATATAAAAATGGATTTGATGTTGGTAAATATGTTTCGTTTGAAGAACAAATAAATAATAGTAAAGGAAATTATTATGAGGTACTAAGATTATCTTCTATTAATTGGTTAGAAAATGAACATAGTTATATTCCTTTTATACAGAATTTCTTATCAACTTTATATATGTGTTATAAAGAATTAGATAAAAGATTTAGTGTTGTAAATAGAAATAAGATTACAAAGAAAGCAAGAATTGAAACAACAGTACTAAACAATTTAACACCTATTTCAAAAGCTGAAATTTGCAAGATACTGCCAGATGTAAGTGCAACAACAGTTGAGGCAGTACTCGGAACAATGGTAAAAGAAGGTTTAGTACAAATAATAGGAAGTGGAAGAAATACAAAGTATATGAAAAAATATAAATAAAAACAACACTGAATATACATAAAAATTTATAAAAAATTTCGTTAAGTATAGTACTTAATGAAATTTTTTATATTATAAATTTACTAATAAAAAGCATAAAAGTCAAGGGTTTGTAAAAAATAATTATTATTTATTTTTGAATAAAAATTGGAAAATGGTAAAATGAAAAAAATCTATTTATATCAATGCTTTTAGCTATTTTTATTTTTCATTAAGTACTATACTTAACGAAAAAAATTAGATGAAAGTTTAAATTGTTACAAAATAACTTATGTGTATAGAGTAGCTCGAAGAGATTTCTGTTAAAAAATTAATAACTAAAATCAATGCAAGAAAAATATCAATTAAAAACTTGAACAATAATTTTTTTAATGATATAGTGAAATAAGAAAAGCATAAAAATACCAAAAATTAGCCAAACTAAAGTAAAATTAAATAATATACAAAAGTAAAAGAGGAGGAATGCAAAAAATAATGAAAACAAGAAATGTATTAAAGCCAAAAAATGGAATAACACTAATAGCACTAATAATAACAATAATAGTATTATTAATATTAGCTGGAATAACAATAAATTTGCTAATGGGAGATAATAGTGTAATAAAAAAATCAAAAACAGCAAAACAGAAAACAAATATATCAGGAGTAGAAGAAGAAGCAAATTTAATATATGCAGATTTAAAAATGGATAATTATGAAGATATAATGAAAGACGAAGAAAAAGTAAAGATGCAAGATATAGTAAAAGGACTAGAGGAAAAAGGACATACAGTAAAACTTACAATAGCAGATGCAAGTGGAATAACAGGAATAAAGGTAGATGAAAATGTAACAATATTAGCAGGAGAAACAAGTAAAATAGAAGTAGAATTTTTAGGAAATACAGAAGGCTTTGTATATTATATATTAATAGACGGAGCATATTATAAAATGATATTAAGAGAAGATGGAGTAAAAATAGAAGAAAAGCCAAGTAATATAGAAGAAACAGGAGAAGAAGCAAAATTAGAAGCAGTGGCAGATAATACAAACATAACAATAGAAAAAATAGAAGGAAACACAATAACAGTAAAATCAGCAGATGCATCAGGAAACGCAACAATAACAGTAACATATGGAAGTTATAGTGAAATATGTAAAGTAAAAATAGTAAAAAGACCAACAGAAAATAGTGAAGCTGATAGCACAATAGAATTTACAAATGATTCAGGAAAAATAGATATAATATGGTTAGATACAAGTAATAATATAATAGAAAAGCCAAATGCACCGATACTCACATCAAATGGAGAATCAATGATACCTCAGAGTTGGTCAGAAGAAGAGCAAAAGTTTGTAGATACAGATCAAAATAGTAGTTGGTATAGTTATACAGGAGGAGAAGGAGATCATAAGACAACTAAATGGGCAAATGCAAAAACAGCAAATGAAAGTTATTTTGTATGGATCCCAAGATACGCATATAGGATAACATATTATAAAGATGGAGTAGAAGATCCAGTAGGATATTATGATGGATATGGTCTATGGATAGCAGACACAGGAAAAGTAAAATATAAATTAGATGAAGGAGTAGAAACAGTAAAGGGAAAAGATGGAAATTTATATATAGTTCACCCAGCATTCATGAAGGATACAGGAAAAATAGCAAAAGATGGAACAGTGCTACATGATTATGATAGAGGAGGCTGGAGCGAAAATTTAGCAGGATTTTGGATAGCGAAATACGAGATGAGTGGAGCTACAGGAATAGCTCTAAAAAGTACATTTGGAGTATCAAGCCAAAGAGAACAAACAATAGGAACCCAGTATACAAATGCAAGACAAGCAACATATGGATTTACAGGTCAAAAAGGAACAGACGGAAATATTAGTTTTATGAATAGCCATTTAATAAAAAATAGTGAGTGGGGAGCAGTAGCTTATTTAACACACAGTATATATGGAAGAAATAGAAAAGAAATAACAATAAATAATAATAGTTCATATTATACAGGAGGAGGTTCAGGAACAGCATATATAGCAAATGCTACCCAAAGCACAACTGGAAACACATATGGAGTATATGATATGAACGGTGGAACGTATGAAAGAACGGCAGCATATAATAGCTTAGAAGATAGTAGTAAATATGTAACAACATATGGATGGAATGGACTAACACCAGAAACTCAAAGCACAAGATACGCAACAAGATATTATAATAAAACAGGAACGTATAATGGAATAGTAATATATCAAGTAGGAAAAACGGGAGATTCAACAAAGGAAATATATTTAGGAACAGGAGATTGCAGCTGGTATGATGACTATGCTCATTTTGCTATGTCGACCTTTCCTTTCTTTGTTCGTAGTGGCGGTTATGATAATAGTACGAATGCAGGTGTGTTCTTTTCTAATTATACAGGTGGTTACAATGCTACTCATGTTGGTTTTCGTACAGTATTGTGTCCTGGTTCACTTTAAACTATGAAATAAACATTATGCAAACTAATGATATAATAATCAAATTCTCTAATATATATCTTTAAATAGAAAATATTAGAGAATTTTTTTAAATAAATTGACAAACCTATTAATTTAATATAAAAGTATATTAAATAAAATTTTGGAGGGACAAAAATTGATAATAGCAATAGATATAGTTAAATTTATAGTATTAGTTGTTGTAACATTTTTTACAGCACAAATTATAACAAATAAAAATAAAAGAGTGTCAATAATAGGAACTTTTTTAATAGTTTGTTCTACAGCAGTAGTTGAGTATATGAATTCAGGATTAGTAGAAGCTTTAATTTTTGGACAGCTTTTTATAATTTCTTTGAATGCACTTGTAGGAGAAAATAGTCATAAGTATATTGCAATTTTTGGATTATTTGTAAGCTTTTTGGGATATAGTATTCTATCAAACTTAAGTTTTCAATTTTCTATTGGTTTAGCATTAATTCCAATTGTAATTTGGATTATGTGCAAAAATAAAAAAGAAATAACTTTAAGCAAAATGCAAAATGTAGTTTTAGTGATGTTAGTAATTATAGCTATAATAATAAGTATTTTCTTTTATAAAATTAATACAATAAAAAGTTTGGAAAAAGTAAATGGTCTTTCGTATCTTATGAGTTATACTTATTCATATAATATACCATTTAATAGTAATATAAAATTTGTTGATAGTAGTTGCTTAGCCACTTTTATTTCAGTATTTCCAATGGTACTTTTTGTAGCAATTGTTTATATTTTTAAAGTTGAAAAACATGCAGAGTTTTTATTGGGAGCTACTATTATTAGTATTTTACAAATTATAAGTGTTACTTCTAAAAATTTATTTTTTGCAAATATTGCTCCCAATTATATAATGGTATTGGGAATAGCTTTATTACAAATTTATATTATGCTGTATTTTTTTGCAAATATTGATGAAAGATTGTTTAACTTAAAAACGACTGCATATATTTCAATTGCTGGAATTCTATTTTTATTATTAATTAAATTTCCAGGTCCTTTAGCTCCAATAGGAAATAGAATGGGTCCTGCTATGATATTTGCATTAGAAAGTTTTGTATTTTTAAATTATTATGATAAGAGATTTGTGAAATTAGCAACAATAGTATTTCCATTTATTACTCTAATAGAAAGTATAGGATTATTAATTGTGAAAATTATGTAAAAACCTTTGACAATATATATTCCTGTGATATAATGAAAATGATTTTTAAATTGGAGGATTTGTTCATGAAAAAAGTTTTATTAATCGGATCAGATGGAATGCTTGGAGGTGAACTAAAAGAAAGATTAGAAAAGAAATATGATGTAACTGGTACTACTTTAGCTACTTTGGATATTTGTGATAAACAAGCTGTTATAAATAAAGCTAAAGAAGTAGAACCATATTTTATTATAAATTGTGCGGCATATACAAATGTTGATGGTTGTGAAGTAAATTATGATTTAGCAGAAAAAGTAAATGGACTAGCATTAGAAAATATTGCTGAAGCTGCTAATTTAGTTAATGCAACAGTAATACATATTAGTACAGATTATGTATTTGCTGGAGACTTAGATATAAATAAAATATACACTGAGGATATGGAGCCAGCACCTGTTAGTGCATATGGAAAAACAAAATTATTAGGAGAGCAAAATGTATCAAAAGCAGAGAAACATTATATATTGAGGACTGCTTGGTTATATGGAATACGTGGTAAAAACTTTGTTAAAACTATGCTTAAATTATCAAAAGAAAGAGATGAAATAACAGTTGTTTCAGACCAACATGGTAGCCCAACTTCAACAACAACATTGTGTGAAATAATAGAACAAATTATGGAAAAAGAACCAGAGTATGGTATTTATCATTCAACTTGTGAAGGCTTTACAACTTGGTATGAATTTACTAAAAAAATATTTGAAGAAGCAAATATTTCTACTAAAGTAAAACCAATAACTTCAGTAGAATATAAATCTATGTATCCTGCATCTAGTGATAGACCAACAAATAGTATGTTATCAAAAGAGAAATTAAATAATATAGGAATATACCCAAGAAAATATGAAGAAGCATTAAAAGAATATTTGAAGGAGGAATTGAAATAATGAAAGGAATTATTTTAGCAGGAGGAAGCGCTACAAGATTATATCCAGTAACTTTAGCAGTTTCTAAGCAAATGTTACCAGTTTATGACAAACCAATGATTTATTATCCATTATCTACTTTAATGATGGCAGGTATTAGGGAGGTTTTAATTATATCTACCCCAGTTCATTTACCAGCTTTTGAAAGTTTACTTCGGAGATGGTTCAGATTTAGGAATGAAATTTGAATATAAAGTTCAAGATAAACCAGTAGGATTAGCAGATGCTTTTAGATTAGGAGCAGACTTTATTGGTAATGATAATGTTGCATTAATTTTAGGAGATAATATGATTTATGGTTCTAGAATTGAAAGAGTTTTAAAAGAAGCTAGTAAATTACAAGAAGGTGGAATAATTTTTGGTTATAAAGTTGCAGATCCTACATCATATGGAGTTGTTGAGATAGATAAAAATGGAACAGCTCTTTCAATAGAAGAGAAACCAGAAAATCCAAAGTCTAATTTAGCTGTACCAGGAATTTATTTCTATGATAATGAAGTTGTTAAAATTGCAAATACAATAAAACCTTCTGAAAGAGGAGAGCTAGAAATCACAGATGTAAATAGAGTTTATATGGAAAAAGGAAAGTTAAAAGTAATTCCTCTTGGAAATGGATATGCTTGGTTTGATACAGGTTCTCCAGATAGATTGTCAGATGCAGCAGATTTTGTTAAAGCTATTGAATTAAGACAAGGAGTGCAAATTGCTTGTTTGGAAGAATATGCTTATAAGAATAAATGGATTTCTAAAGATCAGATTTTAAAACATGCAGAAAAATACAAAAAAACAGAATATGGTAAATACTTAAAACGTGTTGCAGAAGAGGAAGAAGATTTTTGTGAAAATATATTTGAATAAAATTTTATTGGGGCAGGTTTTTTCCTGCTCATTTTTATAGAAGTTTACAAATAAATATATAAAATTTAATAAACTTAACTTAGAAATATGTTGAAAAACAATACATTTTGTGATATAAATATTATGAATTTTATTTAAAACAAATGAAAGGAATTTAAGTATGGGAAAATTTAAGAAAATAGAAACATCTATTGAAGGAGTTTGTATTATAGAGCCAACAGTGTTTGGAGATAATAGAGGATATTTTATGGAGACATATAGTAAACCAGATTTTGAAGAAATTGGATTAAATTATGATTTTGTCCAAGATAATCAGTCAAAGTCTAAGAAAGGAGTTTTAAGAGGATTACATTTTCAAAAAGAAAATACACAAGCTAAATTGGTTAGATGTATAAAAGGAGAAGTTTTTGATGTTGCAGTTGATTTAAGACCTGGAAGTGAAACTTATGGTAAATGGGAAGGTGTTATCCTTTCAGAAGAAAATAAAAAAATGTTTATGATACCTAAAGGATTTGCACATGGATTTTTAGTTTTATCAGATGAAGCAGAATTTAGTTATAAATGTGATGATGTTTATAATCATTCAGCAGAGGGTGGATTAAAATGGGACGATAGTGATATTGGTATTGTATGGCCAGAAATTCCTGGAATGACTAAAGAGGATTATTTAACTTCTGAAAAAGATGGAAAATGGCCTACATTAAGAGAAATTAAAGAAACAGATTTATTTAAAAATTTAAAATAAAGGAGAAAAGATATGGAAAATATATTAGTAACAGGTGCAGCGGGTTTTATAGGAGCTAACTTTGCTGAATTAATGGTAAAAAAATATGAAGGAAAATATAATATTATTGTTTTTGATAAATTAACATATGCAGGAAATTTACATAATTTAGATAATATTAAAGATAAAATAACATTTGTACAAGGTGATATTTGTGATTTTGAATTTGTAAAAGAAACTTTTAAAAAATATAATATAGATAGTGTAGTACATTTTGCTGCTGAGTCACATGTTGACAATAGTATTAAAAATCCATTTATATTTACTCATACAAATGTTATAGGAACTCATACTTTATTAGAAACTGCAAAACAAGTTTGGGGAGAAGGTAGTCAAAATAAATTTGTTCATGTTTCTACAGATGAAGTTTATGGTACATTAGGAGAAGAAGGTTTCTTTACAGAAACTTCACCAATAAAACCTAATAGTCCATATTCTGCATCAAAAGCATCATCTGATTTAGTAGCTTTAGCTTATAGTGAAACATTTAAAATGAATGTTTCTGTAACAAATTGTTCAAATAATTATGGACCATATCAACATCATGAAAAATTAATACCACATATGATTTCAAAAGCTTTAAAAAATGAAAAATTACCAGTTTATGGACAAGGTATGAATATTAGAGATTGGTTATATGTAGAAGATCATTGTGAAGCAATTGATATTATATTGCATAAAGGAGTAAAAGGAGAAAGATATAATATTGGTGGGCACAATGAAAAGAGAAATATTGAAATTGTAAAACTTATATTAGAAAGATTAGGAAAGTCAGAAGATTTAATAGAATATGTAACAGATAGAAAAGGTCATGATTATAGATATGCTATTGATCCAGCAAAATTAAAAAAAGAATTTGGATGGGAACCAAAAACAATGTTTAAAGATGGTATTGTAAAAACAATAGATTGGTATTTGGCACACCCAGAATATTTAGAAAAATAATATTAAAACGGTTTGAGGCCGATATAGAATATCGGTCTTAAAAATATGAAAGGAAAAAACATGGAAAAGATTTCGGTTATAGTATCTTGTTACAATGAAGAAAAAACTGTTCCTTTATTTTATGAAGAAATGGAAAGAGTTTCTAAAGAATTTGAAAATGTTGAATTTGAATACATTTTTGTTAATGATGGTTCAAAAGATGATACATTAAAAATTTTAAAGGAATTACACCAAAGAGATAATAAAGTAAGATATGTTTCTTTTTCTAGAAACTTTGGAAAAGAGGCTGCTATGTTTGCAGGATTAGAAGCAGCAGAAGGAGATTATGTAACACTTATGGATGCTGATCTTCAAGATCCTCCAGCTCTTTTGAAGGAAATGTTTGATAGTATAAAAAATGAAGGCTATGATTGTGTTGCAACTAGAAGAGTAACTAGAAAAGGAGAACCTAAACTTAGAAGCTTGTTTTCAAGAATATTTTATAAGCTTATAGATAAAATAACAGATTTTGAGATGGTAGATGGAGCAAGAGATTATAGATTAATGACATCTCAAGTTAAAGATGCAATACTTTCTATGAAAGAGTACAATAGATATTCAAAAGGTTTATTTTCTTTTGTAGGTTTTAATACAAAATGGATTGAATATGAAAATGTAAAAAGGGTAGCAGGAGAAACTAAATGGTCTTTTTGGAAACTGTTTAAATATGCATTAGAAGGTATTACAGCTTTTTCAACTGCCCCACTTGCTTTGGCTTCAATTATGGGAATGTTTTTTTGTTTAATTTCTGGAATATTTATATTTTTAATTATAATAAAAACATTAGTATTTGGAGATCCTACTTCTGGATGGCCAAGTTTAGCTTGTATTATAGTATTTATAGGTGGAGTTCAGCTTTTATCTTTAGGTATTATTGGTCAATATTTATCAAAAACATATTTAGAAGTAAAAAATAGACCATTATATATTGTTAAAGAAACAGAAAGGAATAAGTAATGGAATTTTTTAAAATTTTATATAAAAATAAAAGATTAGCATTTCAATTAGGAAAAAATGATTTTAGAAATAGATTTGCAAATACAAGTTTGGGTTCAATTTGGGGATTTTTACAACCATTTGTATTTATGATGACTTATGTAATTGTTTTTCAATACATATTAAAAACAGGAAGTTCTGGAAATTATCCTTATGTAGTTTGGTTTTTACCAGGAATGTCTATGTGGATGTTTTGTAGTGATGCAATTTTAACAGCTAGTAATTCAATTAGAAATTATAGTTATTTAGTAAAGAAAGTGGTATTTCCAGTGGATATAATTCCTATAATATCACTTACTTCATCAAGTTTTATTGGTATATTTTTATTTATAATAGCAACAATATCAGCAATTGCATTTAAATTTTTCCCTAATGTATTAATACTTATATATATAATATTTGCAGCATATTGTTTTATTATATCCTTTACAAGATTTACATCAGCTTTAACTACACTTGTTCCAGATTTTGCACAATTATTAAATATATTAATGCAATTATTTATGTGGTTTACTCCAATTGTTTGGAATTTAGATATGTTAAAAGGAATTGTTTGTTGTATTTTTAAATGTTTTCCATTTACATATTTAGTAGAAGGAATAAGACAAGCTTTTATAAATTCTACAATTATTACAGAACACCATGGATTATATACGTATATTTTCTGGGGAATAACAATTTTTATGTTTGTTTGGGGAAATTACATATTTAAGAAGTCAAAAAAGGATTTTGCAGATGTATTATAAAAAGAGGGTAACAAATGGAAAAAATTAATATTTTAATGGCTACATATAATGGTAGAAGATATTTAAGACAACAACTAGATTCGATATTAAATCAAACATATTCTAATTTCAGATTACTTGTTTCTGATGATGGATCAACTGATAGTACATTAAAAATATTAGAAGAATATGAAACAAAAGATAGAAGAGTTGAAATTTATAGACAAGAAAAAAATATTGGTGTAGTAGCTAATTTTGAATTTTTAATAAACAAAGTTAGAAGTGAGTATTTTATGTTTGCAGATCAAGATGATATTTGGAGAGAAGATAAAATAGAAAAAACATTAAATAAAATGGAAGAAACTAATAGTGATTTGGTTTATTCTGATTTAGAAGTTGTAAATTCTAGATTAAAACCATTGGCTCCTTCATACTGGGAATTAAAAGGATTTAATAGTAAAATAAAGAAATATAATAATTTTGAAAGCTTATATTTAAATAATTTTATTACTGGATGTACTATGATGGTAAAGTCAAAATGGATAAATGAATTTTTACCACTTCCAAAAGATTCAAAATATGTATTACATGATTATTGGATTTCATTAGTTGTTAGTCAAAGTGGGAAAATTTCATATATAGATGAAAAGTTAGTGCAATATAGACAACATACCAATAATAAAGTAGGCTCTAAAACAAAATCAGAAGAACTAGAAACATTAGATGAAATTAGAGATTTATTTATAAATGTAAAAATAGAGCATTTTAAAATTTTTGTAGATAATGAAAAGGTTTTTAAAAGTGATAAAATAAAATCGTTAAATCAAGAAGCTTTAGTATATTTTGAAAAACTAAAAAATATTAAAAATATTAATTTAAGTAAATTAGGACTTTTCTTTAAATTATATAAGTATGAGGATTTTAAATATAAAATGAAAAATTTTTTAATTTTAAATTTACCAATTTTAGCAAGAATTGCTTTTAAGATGAAGAAAAAACAGCTTAAAGGAGAGGGGTAAATATTATGAGTGAAGAAAAAACAGTTATAAAAATAACAAATTTAGTTAAAGAATATAAAATGTTTAGCAGGAAAAAAGATAGATTATTAGAAACAATAGTACCAGGATATGAGAGACATCAAACATTTAGAGCTATGGATAATTTGAATTTAGAGATAAGAAAAGGTGAAGTTCTTGGAATACTTGGAAAAAATGGTGCTGGAAAATCAACTTTACTTAAAATGATAACTGGAGTTGTTTTTCCAACATCAGGTAAAATTGAAATAAATGGAAAAATAAGTTCTCTTTTAGAGCTTGGAACAGCTTTTAATCCAGACCTTACAGGAATTGAAAACATATATCAACATGGAGAAGTAATGGGACTTACAAGAGCTCAAATTGAAGAAAAAAAAGAAGATATAATTAATTTTGCTGATATTGGTGATCATATTCATCAACCAGTAAAAACGTATTCATCTGGTATGTTTGCTCGTCTAGCTTTTGCTTGTGCAATAAATGTTGAACCTGATATATTAATAGTTGATGAAGTATTATCTGTTGGAGATATGGCATTTCAACTTAAATGTTTTAAGAAATTTGAACAGTTTAAACAAAAGGGAAAAACTATTTTATTTGTAACTCATAGTATTTCTGATGTAATGAGAAATTGTACAAGAACTATTATTATAGAAAGTGGGAAAAAGATTTTTGATGGTTCTGTAAAAGAAGGTGTAGATAAATATAAAAAATTGATTGTAGGTCTTGATATAGATAATGAAATAAAATCAGAAGAAATAGAAGAAGAGACTGTAACTGAAATTGGAAATGAAGTTACTTGGAAAGATAACTTTGAATTAAATCCAGAAGAACTTATTTATGGAACAAAAGCTGTAGATATTATTGATTATGGAATATTTAATAAAGAAGGAAAATACGAAACTTTAATTAAAAATAGTGAAGAAGTAACTATAAAAATGAAAGTTAAATTTAATAAAAATATAGAAAATCCGATTTTTGCAATAACAATAAAAGATATAAAAGGTATGGAATTTTGTGGTACAAATACTATTATAGATAGAATAGATACAGGAACTTATAAAAAAGGAGATATAGCTTTAGTTACATTTAAACAAGTAATTCCAATTATGCCTGGAAGGTATACACTTTCTTTTGGATGTGTTAAATATAATAATGATGGGGACTTAGAAGTGTATCAAAGAAGATATGATACAATATTTATTGAAGTTATGTCTTATAGAGAATGTATAGCTTTGTGTGATTTAAATAGTAAGATTACTTTTGAAAAAATAAAGTAGAAAAGAGATTTAAAAATATGTGGACAAAGATAAAACGTAACAAATTTATATTAGGGATATTATTAATATTTGCAATTAAGATGATTTTAGTGAGTGTTCAAAATCCAATATTTTTTTATACAGCAGGAAATGATGATGCATTTGTTTTAGGAACAGCAGAAAGAATTTTATCTATGGATTGGCTTGGCAAGTATTATTCGCTTACATTATCTAAAGGAATATTTACATCTTGTTTCATAGCACTTAGTAATATACTTGGAATTCCATTTTTAATGGCTGAGCATTTATTCTATGCAGGAGCATGTTTATTATTTGTTAATGTAATTAGAAAATTAGTAAATAATGATGGTGTAAGTTTAATATTATTTGCTGTATTAATGTTTAATCCAGCTTTATATAGTGTACAATTACTTAGAGTATATAGAGATTATGTGTATGCTTCATTATTATTGTATTTAGTATCTTGTTTGTTTGGAATTTTCTTTAATTATAAAGAGAAATGGACAAAGCTTATTCGGTTATATGATAGGATTTGGATTTTCTATTACATGTATGCATATTTGTAGAGAAGAGACTATATGGGTATCGCCATTTGTATTATCAGCTATTGCTATTACAATATCATTTATAGTCTTAGACAAAGATTGTTTAGAAAAGACTAAGAAATTACTTTTATATTTGATTCCAATTAGTATATTTGTTATAATAATTTTTGTAATTTGCTTGTTTAATTATATTGCATATGGATTATTTACATTAAATCAATATTCTGGAAAAGTATGGAACAATGTTATGGGAGCGATTACTAGTGTAAAAGTAGAAAAAGAATATGATTCAGTTCCAGTTTCAAAAGAAGCTATGCAAAAATTATATGAAGTAAGCCCAGCTTTCAATGAACTTAAAGAGTATTTTGAAACACCACAAGATGTAAACTGGTATGCTTATGGTCAAGTTGAAGGAGAAATAGAAGAAGGTTGGTTTTCATGGGCTTTTATAGCAGCAGTAGATTATGCAGGATATTGTACAGATGCAAAAACAGCAAATAATTTTTATAAAAAAATTACAGATGAAGTAAATAAAGCATATGAAGATGGTAGATTAGAGAAAAAAGAAAATAAAAGAACTTTCTTTGATTTTAATAAAACAGATGAACTTCTAAAAAATTTAAAATTAGCTTATATTTATCAAATAAATATGAATGGATGTGAGATGAGAGCTCCTATAGATCAGGGAACTGATACGTTAGTAGATGAAGAAGCTATAGGATTTATTTTAGAACAAATTGATAAATTTAAAGAAATTACAGGAAATAATTCTACAAATTCAAAAACATATAATTATTGGGTTGATAGAGTTAAAATTAATTCTTTAGAAAATATAACAAAAGTATATGCTAAAATTAGTCCATATTTATTTAAAATAGCAATATTAACATATATTTTAGGATTTATTATATTTTTTAGAAAAAGTACAAGATTTAGTAATTTTAAGGAGATGACTTTACTTACAGGCATATTAATATTATACATACTTAGATTATTAGTTATATCTTATACAGAAACAGCAAAGTTTAAAGGGGCTATATCTACTATGTATTTAGCATCAACATATAGTATGCAATTTGCTTTTGAAATATTATCAGTTTGGTTTTTAATAAATAGTTTAAAAAAGAAAAGAAGTATAAAGAAAGAAGATTAAGATGGAAAAAGATGAAGTAGAATTAACAATATTAATGCCCTGTTTAAATGAAGCAGAAACATTAGAAATTTGCATAAAAAAAGCAAAGAAATCTTTAGAAGAGAACTCTATAAAAGGAGAGGTTCTCATTGCAGATAATGGAAGTACAGATGGTTCTCAAGAAATAGCAAGAAGAAATGGAGCAAGAGTAGTAGATGTTCCTATAAAAGGATATGGTAGTGCATTAATAGAAGGAACCAAACAAGCTAAAGGAAAATATATAATTATGGGAGATGCTGATGATAGTTATGATTTTTCAAATATAATGCCATTTGTAGAAAAGCTTAGAGAAGGCTATGAACTAGTTATGGGAAATAGATTTAAAGGTGGAATTGAAAAAGGAGCTATGCCATGGTCTCATAAATATATTGGAACACCAGTAATATCTTTTATAGGAAGATTATTTTATAAATCAAATATAGGTGATTTTAATTGTGGAATGAGAGGATATGATAGAGAAGCAATTTTGAAATTAGATTTAAAGACTACAGGTATGGAATATGCAAGTGAAATGATAGTACAATCAACTTTAAATGGAATAAAAATTGCAGAAGTTCCAACTACTCTAAAAAAAGATGGTAGAACACGTAAGCCACATTTGAAAAGTTTTCAAGATGGTTGGAGGCATTTGAAATTTTTACTTATATATAGTCCAAAATGGTTATTTTTAGTGCCTGGAATAATTCTTATGCTAGTAGGATTAATAGGAAATATAGCATTTCTATTTAATGGAGATTTAAGAATTACAGATAGTGTTGTTTTAGGGGTTCATTCAAGATTATATTTAGGAGCAATGTTTGTTGTAGGTTTTCAAATAATAATCTTTTCACTTTTTGCTAAAGTATATGCAGTAAATAGTGGAATGCATCCAAAAGAAGATAAGATAACAAACTTTCTGAAAAAAATAACTTTAGAAAAAGGTTTAGTTGCGGGTATGATTCTTACTTTAATAGGTTTTGGACTAACTATTTATTCTATAATATTGTGGAAGAATAGAGAATTTGGTGCGTTAGACCCTGTAGATGTAATGCCAATTACAATTCCAGCTGTATATTTAATAATAGTAGGTGTACAAATGGCTTTTGCAAGCTTTTTCTTAGGAGTACTAAATACAGATTATAAAAGGAGAAAATAGATGTCAGAGACTTTTAATAATCATACATTTTCAGTATGTGCTTATAAAGAATCTAAATATTTAGAAGAATGTATAAAATCATTAATGATACAAACAGTAAAAAGTAACATAGTTATTGCTACATCTACTCCAAATGAATATATATATAATATTGCAAAAAAGTATAATTTAGAAGTTTTTGTAAATCCAGATAAAAAAGGAATAGGTCATGATTGGAACTTTGCAGTAAAAAGTAGTAAAACAGATTTTGTAACAGTTGCTCATCAGGATGATATATATAGTAAAAATTATACAGAAGAAATAAAAAAACAGATAGAAAAAATACCAGATATTGTTATGTTATTTACAAATCATAAAGAAATTCGTAATCGGGGAAGTTGTAAAAATGAACTTCAATTTAAAAATTAAATGGCTTATGCTATTACCATTTAGAATTTTTAAAAAGAGTAAGTTTATAAAAAGAATGGTATTTTCTTTTGGAAATCCAATATCTTGTCCAAGTGTTACTTTAAATACAAAAGTAGTTGGAAAAACTCCTTATAGAGAAGATATGAATTCTAATATAGATTGGGGAACGTGGGCAGATTTTATAGATAAAAAAGGATCTTTCGTATATGTTACTCCATATTTGACATTTCATAGAGTGCATGAAGAGTCTGAAACTTCAAATTGTATTAATAATAATATAAGAGTCAAAGAAGATTATGAGATGTTTTGCAGATTTTGGCCAAAGCCAATAGCAAAATTTATTATGATTTTCTATAAAAATGCTGTTAAAGCAAATTAGAAAGGATATATAAGTAAGTGGAATTAAATTTAAAGTTTTATAAAGGTGAAGATTTATATTCTGATGGAGATATTGAAAATATATTATTAGATTATACTTCAAAATATGAAGATGGTCACTATGATGAGGTATTTAAACAAGATTTAAGATGGCCAGTATTTTATCACTTATCTAAAATTAGGCAAAATATTATAAATTGGTATCCAATTGAAAAAGATGCAGAAGTTTTAGAGATAGGAGCAGGTCTTCGGAGCTATTACTGGTGCTATTTGCGAAAAAGCAGGTAAAGTTACTTGTGTAGAACTTTCAAAGAGAAGATCAACTTGTAATGCTAACCGTAATAAAAATAAAGATAATTTAGAAATTGTAGTAGGTAATTTAAATGATGTTTCTTTTGATAAAAAATTCGATTATATAACATTAATTGGAGTTTTTGAATATGCTTCAGTTTATACATATTCTGATAATCCTTATATAGATTTTTTAAATAATATAAAGAAGTTTTTAAAAGAGAATCGGAAAACTTTTAATTGCAATTGAAAATAAGCTTGGTATGAAATATTTTGCAGGAGCACCAGAAGATCATACAAATAAAAAATATGATGGAATTGTTGGTTATGAAAATAAAAAAGGTGTTCAAACATTTGGTAAAAAAGAACTAAAAGATATATTAGCTAAAGTTGGATTTAAATTTACTAATTTTTATTATCCACTTCCAGATTATAAATTACCCAATATAATATTTTCAGATGAATATTTGCCAGATGAAAATACAATAAATAATTATACAGTATATTATGGAGAAGGTACAGAAATTGAGTTTGATGAAAAAGAAGCTTATATACAAGCTATAAAAAATGGAGTTTTTGATATATTTTCAAATTCATTTTTTGTAGAGGCATCAAGTAAAGAAATAAATACTAAAGTAGATTTATCAAAACAAGAATTAGTTCCAATAAGTGATATTTCTAAGAACTTTTATAATAAGGATTATTCTAAAAGGGAAAATAATATAGGAAGTCAAATAGAAGAATTAAGATTACAAAATGAAACTTTGATAAATAACTTAAGAACTATTGAAAAATCAACATCTTGGAAGATAACAAAACCACTTAGGGCTATAAACAAAATGTTTAAAAAGAATAAATAAATCCTTAAATTAAAGGAGGAACTTTTATGAAATTAAATTTAGAATTTTATAATGAAAATCAGCCTAAAGAAGTATCTTTGCAAGATGAGAAAATATTTGAAGTGTTAAATAATGAAAATTTAGAAGATGTACTAGAAAAAGATACATCTGTAAATACATATATTCATTTAAGTAAAGTAAAAGAAAATTTACTTAATTGGTATGAATTTAAAAATACTACTAGTATTTTAGAAATAGGTTCTAATTTTGGAGAACTTGTAGATTTCTTACACAACAAATTTAAAAAAGTTACTTTAATTGAAGAAAACATACACAAAGCGAAATGCATAGAAAAGAGATTTAAAGATTTAGATAATATAGACTTAATTGTTGGAAATATAGAAAATATAAATTTAGAAGAAAAATTTGATTATATAGTAATTTCTAATTTTTTAGAAAGACATTCACTTGAAAATGTTATGCCGCAATTAAAGAAATACTTAAAAGAAGATGGAACTTTACTTATTGCAATAGATAATAAATATGGTATAAAGAAGTGGAATGGAAAAGGCGGATATATTGGATTATCAGGAAAAAATAAGGAATTTGGAGAGCTGGAAATAAGAAAAATAATTTCTAATAATGGTTTTAAAAATTCAAAATTTTATTATATTTTTCCAGAATATAAAGCACCAAATATTATTTATACAGCAAATCATAATATAACTTTAGAAGATATTACAAGAAATTTTGAATTAAATGAAGAAAATGAAATAAATAGTTTTACAGAAAATGAAGTTTTGAATGAAATAATAAAAGAAGATAAATCTAAAATAAACTTTTTTGCAAATTCATTTTTAGTAGAGGTTTCAAATAATGATATTTCAAGTAAAGTAAATTATGTCACTTTTACAAACTATAGAAATGAAAGTTGTCAAATTCAGACTATAATAGATGATAAGAAAGTAGTAAAAAGAGCAATAAATTCAAAAGCGATAGCTCATATAAAAAATATAATTAATAATATGAAATATTTTCCAAAAGAAAATGTAAAATTACTAGATAGAGTAAAAGATGAAGAAACAATTGAAAGTGATTTTGTAGAAGGTATAAGATTAGACGAAAAAATTGCTAATTCTCAAAATTTAGAAGAGGAGTTTGATAAATATAAAGAATTAATTTTCCAAAATACTTTAAAATTTACAGATATAAAAAAGGAAGATTTATTAGAATTATTTGATAATTATGATATTGAATTATTGAAGGAGTTAAATTTTATAGAATATGCTTTTGTAGATATGATACCTAAAAACTGTTTTATAGTAAATAATGAGAATTGTTTTTTTGATCAAGAGTGGATGCTTAAATTTGTACCAGTAGAGTATATTTTATATAGAGCAATAGTAAATACATCAAACATAGATACAGAAAGGATTATAAAGTATTATAATTTAAATAAATTTTTGAATTTGTTTAATGATTTAGAAATTTATTTTAGAGATACAGTAATTGATAAGAATATTTTATTAAATATATTCAATAGGAGAAATGAAAATAAGATAAATATTGCCGAAAGTTATATAAAAAAAATAAAAGAGATCGAGTCAGTATTATCACATAAAGAAGATATAATTGCTGCTAGAGATTTAGAAATATCACAGAAAATTGAGAAAATAGAAGCAGATAGAAGGACAATAGAAGAAAAACAGAGAATAATAGAAGAAAATATACAAGATATTAAAGAACATAAAAAACATATTGATGAGTTAGAAGATGTTATAAAAGATAGAGAAAATCAATTAGCAATAATTGGAAATTCATTATCTTGGAAAGTTACAAAACCTTTAAGATATGTATCTGAAATATTAAAGAAATGTTATAGGAGATTAAGTAAATGGCTAAAAAAATCGTAGAAAAATTATTTCCAGAAGGAACTAAAAGAAGACAATTTATAAGAATAATAGGAAGATTTATAAAAGGAATAAATATAACAAATATAAAAAAGATATATAAAAATATTAAATTGAATGGATTTTCATATACTTTTAAGAAAATAAAAATGATATTATCTGGTAATTTTAAAGTTCAAAATATTCCAGAATATCATGCTTGGATAGTAACAAATGAGCCAACAGAAGAAGAATTAGAAAAGCAAAGAACACATAAATTTAAAATTAATCCAAAAATAAGTATTGTAGTGCCAATGTATAAAACACCTATAAACTTTTTTGAGGAATTGGTAGATTGTTTAATAAATCAAACATATACAAATTGGGAACTTTGTTTAGCTGATGGAAGTGAAGAAAGAAATGAAGAAATAGAAAAAATAGTAAAAAAAGATGAAAGAATAAAATATCATTTTATAGGAGAAAATAAAAATATTTCTGGAAATACAAATGAGGCATTAAAACTTGTTACAGGTGATTATATAGGGTTATTAGACCATGATGATTTATTGCCAATATTTTCGTTATATGAAGTAGTAAATGCTATAAATAAAAATCCAGAGGCAGAGTTTTTATATAGTGATGAAGATAAAATAAACCGGAACAGTTGATAAAAGGTTTGATGCATATTTTAAACCTGATTTTTCTCCAGATACATTAAGAAGTTTAAATTATATTTGTCACTTTAGTATATTTAAAAAAGAACTAATGGACAAGTTAGGTGGTTTTAGAAGTGAATATGATGGGGCACAAGATTATGATATTATTTTGAGAATGAGTGAAGAAACAAATAAGATTGTACATATTTCTAAAATTTTATATCATTGGAGAGTTCATCAAGATTCAACAGCAAGAGTTCCAGAAGCAAAACCATATACTTTTATTGCTGGAAAAAAGGCATTAGAGGCACATCTTGAAAGATTAGGCTATGATGCGATAGTAACTGAAGGAAAATTTGCAGGTTCTTATGAAGTAGAATATAAAGTAAAGGGAAATCCAAAAGTTTCTATTATGATACCTAATAAAGATGGGATTGATATATTAAAAGTTTGTGTAGATTCTATATTAAATAAAACAACTTATGAAAATTATGAAATAAATATAATAGAAAATAATAGTGAAAAAGATGAAACTTTTAAATATTATGAGGAATTAGAGAAAAATCCTAAAATAAAAGTATTACGCTATCCTGAAAAAGGTTTTAATTATTCAAAAATAATGAATTTTGGTGCTAAAAATTGTGATGGAGATTATTTAATTCAATTAAATAATGATACAGAACTTTTAACTAAGGATTGGCTTGAAAAAATGCTTGGATATTGTCAAAGAGAAGAGATTGGTGCTTGTCGGAGTAGCTCTGTACTATCCAGATGGTACTTATCAACATGCAGGAACAATAGTTGGACTAGGTGGAGTTGCAGGTCATAGATTTAAAAATATACCAAAAGAAGGTCATGGATATTTTGCAAAAGAAAGTATGATAGAAAATTTAAGTGCAGTTACAGCGGCTTGTATAATGACTAAAAAATCTATTTATGAAGAAGTAGGGTATATGAATGAAAAACTTCAAGTAGCATTTAATGATATAGATTTTTGCTTAAAGATTAGAGAGACAGGAAAATTAATTATATATAATCCATATATAGAATTTGTTCATTATGAATCTAAAAGTAGAGGATATGAAGATTCACCAGAAAAAATAAAAAGATTTCAAGGAGAGATTGCAGAATTTAAAAATAGATGGGAAGATTTCTTAATAAAAGGAGATCCATATTATAATATAAACTTGAGTTTAGATACAGAGCAATATAATATAAAAACTTATAGAGTTTAAAAATATTGGAGAACTTATGAAAAAAGTAGAAGAATTTGTTGAAAAACATTCTAATAAAATTTTTATATTAATTTGTATAATTTTTGCATTTACACTTTTTTATAAACTAGGAGATATTCCTAAAGGACTTCATGTTGATGAGGCAGGAATGACATATGATGCAATGAGTTTAGTAAAAAATGGAACTGATAGATATGGCAATAAATTACCTGTTTATTTGATAAATTTTGGTGGTGGACAAAGTGCTTTATATGCATATTTAACTGCTATACTTCTAAAAATATTTACTGTAAGTTTTGTAGTAATAAGATTGCCACAAGTAATTTTAAGCATTATAGCATTATTGCTTTTATATAAATTATTAAAGGAAAATAGTGGATATAAATTAGCATTGGTTATAGCTTTTATTTATGTTATATCTCCAGTTAATATAATGAGATCAAGATGGGGGCTAGATGCATATCTTTTAATGTCAATGCTTGTGATTTCATTATACAGTTTAGTTCATAGTATAAATGTAAAAAAGAATTATATGTTTGTAATTTCAGGTATTTTATTTGGAATTACTCTATATACTTATATATTGTCATATATAATAATTTTAGTTCTTTTAGTAGTTTTAAGTATATATTATTTATATTTAAAAGAGATAAATTTTAAACAATTAATTATTTTTGGAGTACCACTTTTTATTTTGGCTTTACCATTAATGTTGATGGTAGGATATAATAGTAAACATATATCAAAAGTTAATTTACCATTAGGTACAATACCAGATTTATGGTTTTATAGAGGAGACGAATTTAGTAAAGAAAATATTAAACAAAACTCTGAAGAAATTTATGATATTTTATTTACTAAAGATATTCTTCGGATATAATACAATAGAAAAATTTGGAACTCTTTATAAAGTTAGTATGCCATTAGTAATAATTGGTATAACATTTAGCATTTGTGATTTAGTAAATAGTATAAAAAAGAAGAAAAAAGGTATAGATATTGCTATGATTACTGTTTTTGTAACAGTTTTTATAATTCTTCTTTTGATAATTGAACCAAATATTAATAAAGCAAATGCAATATATATTCCAATGATATATTTTATAGCAAAAGCAATATGCTTTATTGGAGATAGATTTAAAATTGTTTATGTACTTGCAATTTTAATATATACTGTTAATTTTCTATTTTTTATGGATTATTATTTTGATGAATATACAAAAAAAGAAAATTATTTATTTGAACAAGATATAATGGATGCTACAAAGTTTGCAGAATCTTTAAATAAAGATAATGTTTATATAGAAAATTGTTTAAACCAAACTTATATATATACATTAATTGAAAATAAATTAGATTCAAAAGAGTTTATTGAGACTGTAAAAATTGAAAATAATATAGTAGTAGGATATGGAAATTATAGATTTTATTATTCAAATGATATAGATAAAGATGGTGTATACTTATTAAAAACAGATAATGATAAATATTGGAATTTGATAAATAATGGGTTTGAACAAAAAGTTTTTGGAAATTTTTATGTTTTGTATTATGAAAATAATTGACAAATGAAAAAATTGTAGTATAATAGTAATGTATCTAATTCTGTACTAAGAGAGGAGGATGGATATGCTTGCCAAATGGTGGAAAAGAATAGCTTTGTTTATTTGTATAGTAGCTATTTTATTTAATGTAACTTATAAGTTAGTTAATAGAACTAATTTAAAGCAAGAAGTGAAGTCAGTTATGGGAGGAGAAGCAATTTCATTCTCAGTAGAAGAAGATAACGAAGAAAAAGATAATAAATAAATTATAGAAAAAACTAAAACTCATTACTAAGAAAGAGGTGAATATAAATGAAAGAAGGATTACATCCAAACTATACAGCTTGTACAATTACTTGTGCTTGTGGAAATGTTATAGAAACAAATTCAACAAAATCTGAGATTAAAGTGGACGTTTGTTCAAAGTGTCATCCATTTTGGACAGGAAACTTAAAACAAAATACAGCACGGTGGTAGAGCAGATAGATTTAGAAAAAAATATGGTGTATAAAACACATAAAAAAATTAGTATAATTTTGAAATTATACTATTTTTTTTGTTTTTTTAAATTCATTTAATTTTATATGTATTGTTGCTATACTGAATATATATAATATTAATTATTAAAACTAAGAAGAAAATTTCGTTAAGCATATTACTTAACGAAATTTTTTATATTATAAATTTACTAATAAAAAACCAAAAAGTCAATAATTTCATAGAAAATACTTATATTAAGTTTTAAGTAAAAATCAATTAATAAAAAGTAGAGATTTTTAGTAATATGAACATTTATAGCTATTTAATTTTTCATTAAGTAACATACTTAATGAAAAAAATTAGAGAAAATAAGAATAGAAAATGATTAAAATAAAGTAAAATTTATTTTTTTACAAAAGAAAAGGAGGAAAATAAGAAGTAATGCATACAAGAAATGTATTAAAGAAAGATAAACGGAATAACACTAATAGCATTGATAATAACAATAATAGTGTTATTAATATTAGCAGGAATAACAATAAATTTGTTAATGGGAGATAATAGTGTAATAAAGAAATCAAAAACAGCAAAACAAAGAACAAATATCTCAGGAGTAGAAGAAGAAGCAAATTTAATATATGCAGATTTAAAAATGGATAATTATGAAGACATAATGAAAGAAGAAGAAAAAGTAAAAATGCAAGATATAGTAAAAGGACTAGAAGAAAAAGGACATACAATAAAACATATAATAGCAGATGCAAGTGGAATAACAGGAATAAAAGTAGATGAAAATGTGACAATAACAGCAGGAGAAACAAGTAAAATAGAAGTAGAATTTCTGGGAAATACAGAAGGCTTTGAATATTATATATTAATAGATGGAGCCTATCATAAGATGATATTAAGAGAAGATGGAGTAAAAATAGAAGAAGAGCCAAGTAATGTAGGGGAAGAAGGAGAAGAAGTAAAATTAGAAGCAACAGTAGATAATACAAACATAACAATAGAAAGTGTAATAGGAAATACAATAACAGTAAAAGCAGTAGATGTAGCAGGAAATTCAATAATAACAGTAACATATGGAAACTATAGTGAAACATGTAAAGTGAAAATAGTAAAAAGACCAACAGAAAATAGTGAAGCAGATAATACAATAGAATTTACAAATGACTCAGGAAAGATAGATATAATATGGTTGGATACAAATAATAATATAATAGAAAAGCCAAATGCCCCAGTACTAACAGCAGGAAATGAGTCAATGACACCACAAATATGGTCAGAAGAAGAGCAGAAGTTTGTAGATGCAGATGTAAACAGTAACTGGTATAGTTATACAAGAGGAGAAGGAGATCATAAAACAAGTAAATGGGCAAATGCAAAAACAGCAAATGAAAGTTATTTTGTATGGATACCAAGATACGCATATAGAATAATATATTATAAAAGTGGAACAGAAGAGCCAGTAGGATATTATGATGGATATGGGTTATGGATGGCAAACACAGGAAAAGTAAAATATAAGTTAGATGAAGGAGTAGAAACAGTAAAAGGAAAAGATGGAGAATTATATATAGTACATCCAGCATTTATGAAGGATACAGGAAAAGTAGCTAAAGATGGAACAGCTCTACCAGATTATGATAGAGGAGGATGGAGTGAAAGTTTAGCAGGATTTTGGATAGCAAAATATGAGATGAGTGGAGCTACAGGAACAGAACTAAAAAGTACATTTGGAGTATCAAGTGTAATAAGTCAAATAATAGGAACAAAGTATATAAATGCAAGACAAGCAACATATGGATATAATGGACAAGAAGGAGCAGATGGGAATACTAGTTTCATGAATAGCCATATTATAAAAAATAGTGAATGGGGAGCAGTAGCATATTTAACACATAGTGTATATGGAAGAAATAGAAACGAGATAACAATGAATACTAGTAATTCATACTATACAGGAGGAGGAACAGGAACAGCGTATATAGCAAACTCAGCGCAAAGCACAACTGGAAACACGTATGGAGTGTACGATATGAGTGGAGGGGCATATGAAATAGTAGCAACATACAATAACGTAGAAAATAGTAATAAGTATGTAACAACAAATGGCTGGCCAGGATTAACTCCAGAGACTCCAAGTAGTAGATACGCAACTAGATATTATAATGAAACAGGAACACATAATGGAACAACAATATATAGTGTAGGAAAAATAGGAGATGCAACAAAGGAGACATATTTGGGAACAGGGAATTATAGTTGGTATAATGTCTACGCCTATTTTGCTTATGCTAGTTATCCATTCTTTGGGCGTGGTAGTAGTTGTATTGGTGACACGACTGCTGGTATATTCTATTCCGGTGATACGAATGGCGGTATCCACAATAATGACAGTTTACGTGTAGTACTGTGTGCCCGGTTCACTATAGAGACTATAAATAATTAGGAAAAATATAAAATTAGGAGAGAAGATTTAAATGAAAAATAAGAAAGGAATTACTTTACTTACATTAATTGTTACAATAATAATATTATTAGTGTTGGCAGGAGTAACAATGAGTGCAATAGTAGGAGATAATGGAATAATAAAAAAAGCTAAAAAAGCTAAGATGGAAACAGAAGCAGCAGCCAAGCAAGAAGAGACAGATTTAGATAATTATTCCAAAGTAATGGATGAATACCTTTCTGATTCAGAAGAAGTAGGATTACCAGAAAATACAGAATGGACAGTAGCAGGAACACGAGTAAAAACACCAGAAGAATGGAGAAAAGAAACAGTGAGACATTTAGCTACAGAAAATGGATTAGAAATAACAGAAGTTACAAAAGTAGCAACAGTATATGCAGTTGCAGTGGGAGGAGGAGAGTCAGTACCAGTACCATATGGATTTTATTATGTAGGAGGAGATTTAGGTACAGGGGTAATAATTTCAGATAATGAAGAAGATAAATATGATGGAGGGTTAACAGATAAAACAAGTTGGGAATATACAAGAGAGTTAAAAGGAAATCAATTTGTATGGATACCTTGTTCAAATGATGACTACTTTAAAACAAGTTTTGGATTACAAAATGCAAATTGGGATAATACAACGCCAAAATCAGAAAAAATGCAGATAGAAAAATATGGAGGATTTTATGTAGGAAGATATGAAGCAGGATTAGCAGAAGAAATAGAAGAATATACAGAAGATCAAATAAGTAATGGAACAAATACACCATTTAATAAAGATGGTATACCCCAAAGTAAAGCAGGAAAGATACCATGGATGTTTATTAATTGGATACAATCAAAGAAGAATAGTGAAAGTATGTATAATAATTCTTATGTAAGTAGTGGACTAATAACAGGAATGCAATGGGATGTAATGTTAAATAGAATGGTAGAAAAAACAGAATTGACAGAAGGAGATTTAAAAAGTTCAAGCAAATGGGGAATTTATAAAGATACATCTATAAATTTTAAAGGAAGAATGGCAAAAGCTTATAATTCTTCTTCTGGTTTTTGGTATATAACTCAATTTGGAGAAGAGATAGAAGGAAAAACAACTAATTATGTAACAGCTAATAATGGAGACTTATTAACTACAGGCGCAAGTAGTTATACTGAGAGATATCATATATTCGACATAGCAGGAAATGTATGGGAATGGACAGAAGAAGTGTCGAAATATCAGACTAGTGGGCAATACCATGTGCTCCGTAGTGGCAGTTTTATCAACAACTTTTCTGCTACCCCAGCGTGTTACCGCTCTGGTAATGCTCCAGACAGTAACGTTAGTTTCGACATACGGTTTTCGTGTGGTACTTTATATAAAATAAAAAATGAATGTTAAACAACTTATGTTCGTCATAAGCGAATAAAAACACGATAATCATACTGCTTATTTTAGCTCGGAGTGTCTCTAAATGCAATAGTTCGGACAAGATGGAATAATAGAAAAAGCAGAGAAAGCTGCAGATGAAACAGAACGAAGTCAAATAAAAGAAGAAATAGAACTTAAAATAGCAAACCTTCAAATGGAAAAAGATAAAGTAGGAAAGGAATTAAGTAAAGAAGATATAGAAAATACATTAAATGAGTTAGAAGGAATGGATATAGATAATACAGGAAATATAATAGATGGGGAATATAAAAATCATAGTTTTGAGATAGATGAAGAAAATAATGTAATAGTAGGAAGAAAAATAGAAGGAGAAAAACCAACAGGAGTAGTAAAAATAATTACAAGAGAAGAAGCAGTGGAGACAGTAAAAATACAAGTACTAGTAGATAATCCAAAAGATGGTTCTACAATAGAAAGTATAGAAGCATTAAATAAAGAAAAAGTAGTAAAAATAGAGGATGGACAAAATGGAATGCTTTCACAAATGTTTGAAGTATCAGATAATGGATATTTTACTTTTAGAATAAAATCAAGTAATCGGAAGAAGTAGTAAAATAACTAATATAGAAGAAGTTACAAATGCAGCTCCAGAAAGAGATGATATATTAACTGGGATAGAATTAATTAATAATGGAGGAAGAAAAGCAATAAAAGTATATGGAACAGTAGATAAATCAGTAACAGATGATACCAAATATGATGATAAACAAATATATAATTTTAATGTAATATATATAAAAGGAGATTTAGAATTAAGTGAAGAATTAGGAAAAGAAGGAAAAGTAAAAATAAATGAAGAAGAAATAGAATTAGGAAAAGTAACAGATAAAGGAACATATAAAATAGATTTAAGTGATTTAAATGTATCAAGTGATGGAAAAACATATATATTGGGAAATCAAAAGGATGTAGCTACAGGAATAGAAGAAGACCAATTAGCAAAAAATACAGTAGTTTTAAAGGTAGATGGAAACTTAACAATAAATCAAGATATAACAATAAAATCTGTAACAAGTACAGAAGGATTTGGAGGGCCAAAAGGCTTAATAATTTATTGTAAAGAAGTATTAAATAATTTTGGAATTATAAATATGACAGGAAATGGAGGATTAGCTAAGCCTCAAAATATATATATTTGTGCTTTAAGAGGTGGGACTTTTGAGTTTGTTCCATCTACAGGAGCTACTGGAAGTTCTGGAGCTATACAATTAGGTGTAAGTGGATCAAAGAAAGCGGTATCTGCTCAATCAGCAGTATCAAGTAGTAGAGCAACTGGTGGAGGTGGCGGAGGAAATGCCTATGTTTATGCTCCAAATGGTCAAAGTGCTACTAGTACTGGAGGAAATGGAGCAAATGGAACTTCTTATCATCGGAGGATTTCGGTCGGAGGAGGTGCTGCTAGAGGTTATGATGGACCAAATCAAGTAAATGGAGAAAATGCTGCAATTAATAATCCACGGTAAAGGTAGTGGTAATGCTAGACATAGTAATGGCTCTGGAAATGGAGGAGCTTTAGTAATTATATATGCAAATCAAATTTCTCAATTAGGTTCTATATATTCAAATGGAACAGATGCGACTAGTGCAGATGCTACAGGAGGTTCTAGTGGAGGAGGTTCAATAAATATATTTTGTAAATCCATAGGTTCTGAAATTTCTAATATTACAGAAAATCTTACAGTAAATGGCGGAATAAATGGAGGTAAAGGTTCAATAAATATAGGTATTATTTCAGGGCGGAGTATATGAAAGTATTGATTATTAATTTTATTTATTGTTAATGAAAAAAGGAGATACTAATTTTTAAGTAATAGTATCTCTTTTTATTATGAATTTATATTTCTAAATGATTTCCTAAAAATCCGAGCAGCAGATTGTGCTACTTTATATTCTGCTTCACCCATATTTTTAGTAGCATCTTTTGCTATTAAAATAACACTTCCAATAACATCTCCATCAGAAATTATTGGATATATTACTTGAGAGTTGTAAATTCTTTCACGTCCTTCTCCTTCTGTAACAGGAATTGCAATTTCGTTATTTTCTTTACTTTTAAAAACTTCCTTATTTTCAAGAACTTCTTCTAATTCTTTACTTAAGGATTTTTCTAAAAAATCTTTTTTTGCTCCTCCTGAAACAGCAATTACACTATCTTTATCTGTTATACAAGCAATATGACCAGTTGTTTTAGAAATTGTTTCTGCATATGTGCTTGCAAATTCTGAAAGTTCTCCAATTGGAGAATACTTTTTAAGTATTACTTCTCCTTCTTTATCAGTAAATATTTCAAGTGGGTCACCTTCTTTTATTCTAAGAGTTTTTCTTATTTCTTTTGGAATTACAACTCTACCTAAATCGTCTATTCTTCTAACTACACCAGTTGCTTTCAATTTTTATTCCTCCTTTTTTATCATATATATTCTTATTATGACAAAATAGGAAAAAATTATGCAAAATTTTTGACTAATAAAAAGAAATATGTTAAAATAAAAAAGTTGTTTGTAGAAATATAAAAAATATTATACAGGAGGATATTTATATGGCTAGAGCAAGATTTTATTCAATTGAATGGAGCTGTCGGGAAAGTCTAAAGGTTGAACTCAACAATAGGAAGTTAAAATGGAAAAAAAATCAATATATTTTGACTGTTGAAACAGAATGTGGGGATAAGTACTCAGAAGACATCTATGGAGTTATAAAATATTTTTCAAATAATAGACTTACCAAAAAATGGCGGAAAAGTTTTGAAGAATATTTGCAGGAACAGGAATTTTGTGTAGGAGTTCATGAGAATATTAGCAATCTTTACCAGATTGTAGAAAGATTTTGTTTGAGTTAATAAATGTTATGGGGGCAGGTTTCTGTCCCTTTTGCAATAATTATTAAAATCTATTGAAATTAAGTTTTTTTTGTGATATAAAGTAACGAAAAAGGAGAAAGTTATATATGAAAGCAATAGAGATTAGAAATAAATATTTGAATTTTTTTAAAAGTAAGGGTCATAGTGTTATTCCATCTGCACCAGTAATTCCTGAAAATGATCCATCAGTATTATTTACAACAGCAGGGATGCAACCATTAGTTCCATATCTTTTAGGTCAGAAACATCCAGCTGGGACAAGACTTACAGATTTTCAAAAATGTGTTAGAACAAATGATATTGATGAGGTTGGAGATAATCGTCATTTAACATATTTTGAAATGCTTGGAAATTGGTCTTTAGGAGATTATTTTAAAGAAGAATCAATTGCTATGAGCTTTGAGTTTTTAACAAAAGAGTTGGGAATACCTGCTGAAAAATTATCTGTAACTTGTTTTGCGGGAGATGAAGATTGTGCAAAAGATGAAATATCTTTTGAAGCATGGAAGAAAGCTGGAATTCCAGAAGAAAGAATATATTTTTTTGGAAAAGATGACAATTGGTGGATAGCAGGAGAAGAAGGACCTTGCGGTCCAGATACAGAAATGTTTTATGATACAGGAAAGCCAAAGTGCTCTGATAAATGTGATCCATCTTGTTCTTGTGGAAAATATGTTGAAATTTGGAATAATGTATTTATGGAATTTTATAAAGATAAAAATGGATATTCTAAATTAAAGCAAAAAAATGTTGATACAGGTCTTGGTTTAGAGAGAATGACTATGCTTATGCAAGGTAAAGAAACTCCTTTTGAAATAGAACTCTTTGCACCAGTTATGAAAGAATTAGAGAGATTGCAAAAAGTAGATAATATCCAAAGTAGGAGAATTATTACAGAACATTTACGTTCTGGTATGATGATTATAAATGATGGTGGTAGACCAAGTAATAGTGATGAAGGATATATTTTAAGAAGGTTACTTCGTAGAATGACAAGACATTTAAATAAACTCGGAATAGATTTAGGTAAATTGTCAGAAATAATAGATGTATCAATAGATAGTTTAAAAGAACTATATCCTGAGTTAGATGTAAATCGTGATGAAATTAAAAAAGTTATTATAGAAGAAAAAGATAAATTTATGAAAACATTGCAAAATGGAGAAAGGGAGTTTGAAAAAGTAGCTTCAAGAGCTAAGAAATTAGGAAAAACAGTTATTGATACAGAAGCAGTATTTAATTTATACGAAACATATGGATTTCCACCAGAGATGACAGAAGAACTTGCAATGGAAGAAGGGCTTAAAGTTGATATGTCTGATTATAAAAGATTATTTAAAGAACATCAAGAAAAATCAAGACAGGGAATGGATCAAAAATTTAAAGGTGGATTAGCAAGTACAGGTGAAATGGAAACTAAATATCATACAGCAACTCATTTATTAAATGCAGCATTAAAAGTAGTTTTAGGAGACCATGTACATCAAAAAGGAAGTAATATAACGGCAGAAAGAATGAGATTTGATTTTTCTCATGGAGCTAAGATGACAGATGAAGAAAAACAAAAAGTAGAAGAACTAGTTAATAACTATATAAAAATGAATATACTAGTTGAAAAATTAGAAATGTCTAAAGATGAAGCTATTAAAATGGGAGCAGAAGCAATGTTTTTAGAAAAATATGGTGATATAGTAACTGTTTATAAAATTGGAGATGTATCAATAGAGCTTTGTGGAGGACCTCATGTAAATAAAACAGGTGATCTTGGACATTTTAAAATAAAGAAAGAAGAAGCATCTTCAGCTGGAGTAAGAAGAATAAAAGCAGTTTTAGAGTAAGAATAAGATAAAGGCACAAAACTTTTTGGTTTTGTGCTTTTTAGTAATAATAATAATTTTTATGTTTATTTGGACTTTTTTATATTTATATGATATAATATAAATGTATGAATTAGATTTTAAGAAATGGAGAAAAAGTCTATGAGTAATTTTAGAAATGGAAAAAGATTTTCAGATATATTAACAATATTATTAGTAATTGTAATTATTGCTATTATATGTTTATTAGGCTATTTTGGATATAAAGCTGTGAGTAAACGTAATATTCAATCTAAGACATCAAATGCAGTAGATAGATTTAATGATGCTATAGCAGATTCAAATAAAAATGAAGTAGAAGAACCACCAGTAAATAATGATTCAGTAAATTTAGATAACTTTATAAATACTGATCAAACACAGCAACCAAATACAAATAATAATAATAATAATAAAAATCCAAAGAAAACATATTTAGATGGATTTGAAATAAAAGGAACTCTTAAAATAAGGAAAACAGGAATTAATTATCCAGTGCTTGATTCTGTGTCTGGTTTAAGTAAATCATTGGCAATATTAGATATTGTAGGATGTGATCAAATCACAACAAAAGTAACATCGTTAAATGTTCCAGGAACTAATGCATATATTTTAGGGCATAATTATAAAAATGGACTATTTTTCTCAGATAATTATAAACTGGCAGAAGGTGATACAATAGAAATTACAGATCAGATGGGAGAAACTGTTACATATAAAATATATAAAACATATTTTGTAAATGCTAATGATGTTAGCTTTATGGAAAGAGAAATTGATCCAAATGTGAGAGAAATAACTCTTCAAACTTGTAGTGATGATGTTAATGAAAGGTTAATAATTTTAGCAAAAGATTCATAAAAATTAATATGAAAAGTATTGACAAATAAAAAATAATGTTTTAAAATTAAGTAGCACTGTTTAATGCAGTGCTACTTAATGGTGGATTTAGCGTAGTTGGTTAACGCGCCAGTTTGTGGCACTGGAGACCATGGGTTCGAGTCCCATATTCCACCCCATAATTTAATATATTGGGCTGTAGCCAAGCGGTAAGGCATCAGACTTTGACTCTGACATGCGCTAGTTCGAATCTAGCCAGCCCAGCCAGCATTCCCTTATATGAACTTTATATGTTTATGTAAGGGTTTTTTGTAAAATAAAACAAAATTATAAAGTAGTAAAGAAGTTGAGATTGGATATATTATGAAAGAGTATTTTTACAAAAAAGAATATAAATATATGTACTTATGATGGTTTTCATATAGTTTTGCTTATACATTAATAGAAACATATGGAACAGTAATGCTATATAAAAATGGAATGCCACTATGGTTAATTTTATTAGTGTATGGATTACGATTTGGAATAACAGGTTTTTTAACACCTTTATTTATAACAATATCTAGTAGATTTGGAGTGGCTAAATGTAATTTAATATCAAATATTTTTGGAATATTAAGTTCATTTATTATAATTAATAATACAAATACCTATAAAACTTTATTCTTATTTGTAATAGTTATGGGATTTAATGGTTTATCAAATCCAACTACAAATGCTTTAGCTAGTAAGTATGTAGATAAAGATTATAGAGGAAGATTTAATAGTTTCTTTAAAATATCTAAAATTTCAGGACAAGTTATTGGAACAGTACTTGTGACTTGGGGAGTATTAACAAACAATAATATAGTTTTATTTACAATAATTATTATATTTTTCTTATTACAATATATCTTTATAAAGAGAATAGATTATAAACCTCAAAATAAAACTAGTGCATTTAAATCTTCAATAAAGTATATTTTAAAAAGTAAAAATAGATATAAGATTATATATGCTTTAAGAACAAATCATATAATTGAAAGACAATTTGTGCCATTATATTTATATATAGTATTAAAGGATTTTAGGTTATTTTCATCAATAATTATAATTTCATTATTGCTACAAATAACTATTATAACTTTAATAGGTAAATATTCAGATAAAAATATATCAAAATCAAATAATTTGGTAACAGTTGTTAAAACTATTATAACGGGAATATTTTTGTTTGCAAAAAATAAAGTGGCAATATCTTTAAATAAAACATTAAGTGATAATTTTGAAAAAGTATATGAAACATCTATTGATACATCAATGCAAAATATAATAGAGGAATCTAAAGAAGATAATGATTTATTATCAGCAGTTGGACAAATGAGTTTATGTTTTACAGAAGTTATTGTATTTTCGTTGCTCTCAATTGTAAGTGCTTTTATTGATGAAAAAGTATTTATATTTATTTTTATATTATCAATAATATCAACTATTTTTATAAATATAAATATAAAAATTAATAGAATAGATAAAGAAAAATCTTCTTAAGCAAAATATATAAACAAAGATGTTTTATTTACATATTAAATTATGTGTGATAAGATAATAATATTATTATAAATGGAAAGGAATGTATATATAATGAAGAATTTAATACCAGTAACATTGCTTACAGGATATTTAGGATCTGGAAAAACAACTTTAGTAAATCATATTTTAAATAATCAAAAAGGATTTAAAGTTGCTGTTATCGTTAATGATATTGGAGAAGTTAATATTGATGCTACTCTAATTCAAAAAGGTGGAGTAGTAAATCAAACAGATGATAGTTTAGTTCCATTATCAAATGGATGTATTTGCTGTACATTAAAAGTTGATTTAATGAAGCAAATTTTAGAACTTGCTTCTACAGGAAAGTTTGATTATATTTTAATTGAAGCTAGTGGAATATGTGAACCAATCCCTATTGCTCAAACTATTACAGCAATATCAGAAGATGCAGAAGGATATGGATTACCAGAAGTTTGTAGATTAGATAATGTTGTTACAGTAGTAGATGCTTTAAGACTTGCAACAGAGTTTGGTTGTGGTTCATATTTAGAAAATGAAGTTGAAGATGAAGATATAGAAAATTTGATTATTCAACAAATTGAATTTTGTAATACTATTATTTTGAATAAAGTTGATGAAATAAAAAAAGATGAACTTGAGCAAGTAAAAAGTGTTATTAGAAAATTACAACCTAAAGCAGAAATAATTGAAACAAATTATGGAAAAGTAGATGTAGAGAAAATATTAAATACAAAATCATTTAATTTAGAAGAAGTTGCATCATCAGCAGGATGGGTTCAAGAATTAGAAAATGATGAAGGAGAACATGATGATATGCATGACCATCATCATCATGAGCATCACCATCACAATCATGAGCATGAGCATGGTGAAACAGAAGAATATGGAATAGGTTCTTTTGTGTATTATAGAAGAGAACCATTTAATAGAAATAAATTTGAAGAATTTGCAGATAATTTTCCAATAAAAACAGTAATTAGATGTAAAGGTATTTTGTGGTTTTCTAATGAGCCAAGTATAGGATATGTATTTGAACAGGCAGGAAAACAAGTACAAGCTTTTGAATCAGGAGAATGGATTGCATCAGCTCCAAAACAAGAACAAATTCAGTTATTAAGAGAAAATCCAGAAGTAGAAGCAGATTGGGATGCAAAATATGGTGACAGAATGATAAAATTAGTTTTTATCGGTAAAAATATGAATAAGCAAGACATAATCAAAAAATTAGATAAATGTTTGGATAAATAAAAAAGTAGTAAGAACGAAACTTATAGTTTCGTTTTTTATATTATCATATTGCTAATGTTTTATTTTTTGATAAAAGTTGACAAAAAACAATAAAAATTTTGAATAATTTTATTTTTAAATTATAATTGATACAGGTGCTTAAAAATGCACAAAAATCAAAGGTTACACAAAACAGATTTACTGTACACATAATTTTTTTACACAAAAAATGTAGAAAAAAATAGAAAAATGCGATGTGAATAAATCATGTCGAAAAATTGTTGATAAATTAGTTATTCACAGAGTTATCCACATTATCCACATATAATTATCCACAGAAAACATGTACGAAAACAATAAAAAATGTTAACATAACCTTAAAATAAACTTAAAAATGTCAACCAAAAATTGTCAAATACTGTATAATTTTAAATAAAAAGAAAGTCCGCCAGAAATAGATATCTGGCGGGAAGTGAGAGATTTAAGGGAGCGGAATGCTGGATATGAAATCCATAATCTGAACTGCAATTGGAAAACGAGTCCAGAAAGTTAATATCCAAAGAATTAATTTTGTGATGGTGTTAAAAGTTTCAATTATTATAGAGACCAATTGATTGACTGCAGGACAGGACTCAAAGAAACCATTTTGATATATATAACATAAGATGCCGAATATAATCAGCTTAGTGATAAATTTAGTAATTAAATTTTTAGGAAATTTAAAAAAATTCCGATTCTTCCAAAAAAATTTAAAAATGTTAGGTTTCTTCTCGTTTTCCATTTTTTTCTTGTCTTCCATTTCTCTCTCCAATCTTTCCCTCATTAGGGGAAGTAATAATGATATTTTATTGTTTGCGTTAGCAATCACTACTTTAATTATACTATTTTTCTTTTATGTATTCAAATTTTACAAATTTGAAATATGTTGACAAAAAAATAAAAAAGCAATAAAATCATTTTAGTAAAAAAGATTATTAGGAGGTATTGTTATGGCATTAGTAACAACTAAAGAAATGTTTGAAAAATCAATGAAGGAGAATTTTGCAATAGGTGCATTTAATATAAATAATATGGAGTTTATACAAGCTATTACAGAAGCTGCGGATGAAGCTAAATCACCAGTTATATTACAAGTTTCTTCAAGTGCAATTAAATATGCAAAATTACCATATTTAATGAAAATGGTAGAAGCGGCAGTAGAAAGTACAAATATTCCAATAGCTATACATTTAGATCATGGACCAGATTTTGAGACTTGTAAAATGTGTATAGATGCAGGATTTACATCAGTTATGATAGATGGTTCAAAATATGATTTTGAAGAAAATATTAGTATAACAAAACAAGTGGTAGATTATGCTCATTCAAAAGGTGTTGTAGTTGAGGCTGAGCTTGGAAAATTAGCAGGTGTTGAAGATGAAGTAAGTGTTTCAGAAGATGACGCAAGATATACAGATCCAGAACAAGCATTTGAATTTGTTTCAAGAACAGGTTGCGATTCATTAGCAATAGCAATTGGTACAAGTCATGGTGCATATAAATTTAAAGGTGATGCTAGACTTAGATTTGATATTTTATCAAAAGTAAAAGAAAAATTACCAAATACTCCAATTGTATTACATGGTGCTTCTTCTGTTATTCCAGAATTAGTTGATATGTGTAATAATAATGGAGGAGATATCCCAGGAGCAAAGGGTTGTCCAGATGAGATGTTAAAGCAGGCAGGAGAAAATGGCGTTTCTAAAATTAATGTTGATACAGATTTAAGACTAGCAATGACAGCTCAAATAAGAAGAGTATTTAATGAGGAGCCATCAGTATTTGATCCAAGAAAATATTTAGGGGCTGCAAGAGATGAAATTAAGAAAACAGTTTCACACAAAATAAATGATGTTTTTTGTTCAGCTAATAAAGCATAACTTATATATTGATTTTTTAATAAAATTATGATAAAATACAAAATGAGTTAAAAATATAAATGCTCTCAATAAAATAATTTGGGGGCAGAAGCCTCCAAACTTAAGGAGGTGAGAAAATGAAATATACTTGGAGAATTACTACGGTATGTCCACATTGTAGAAAAGATAATGTGGAGGATAGGAGTGATGTTCGTGGAGACTTTGCAGAGTGCAAATGTAAGAAGTGTGGCAAAGTCTATAATGGACTTATCGTTTCTAGGGATTATCCAACAAAAACACGGTAAAGGTTAAGGGGCTGTATGTTATTGTTATACAACAAGCATACAGTCTCTTTTTATAATTATAAGATTTATAATTTTGAAAGAATTAATACTTAATTATTATTAATAGGGAAATTTTTCTAACAATAAACGAAATTGCCTAACTTGACTATCTAATTTTTGTCAAGTCCTTTTTTATAAATTTATTATATTATT
>CANRSD010000008.1 GCA_947642355.1 uncultured Clostridia bacterium | reverse complement strand
AAAACAAATAATAATAAAAAACAAATAATAATAAAAAACAAATAATAATAAAAAACAAATAATAATAAAAAAACTATAATAATAAGAATATTTTTACATAAATTTAGAAAAAATATTGAAAAATAAAACTATAATATTAATTTGAAAGGAATAAATATTATGCAAGAAAAAAATAATGATTTAGAAATTATAAAAAAGTATGGAAATTTATGTACAAGCTCTATTGAAGAAATTTCAGAAAATTATAATTTATATGGACTAAAAAATGAAGAAGCAATTCAGAATATTCAAAAATATGGAGTTAATGAAATAAAACAGTCTAAACCTAAAAGATGGTATAATTATTTATTAGAAAGTTTATTTAGTCCATTTAATAGTATTTTGATAGGAATTTCTTTAGTGCTTTTTTATACAGATGTTGTTTTAGCAGATATTCCAAATTATGCTAATATTATAGTAATTTTAGTTTTAGTAATTGCAAGTACATTACTTGAGTTTTTTGAAGAATATAATTCTAATAAGGCAGCAGAAAAACTAAAAGAAATGGTGGAAACACAAGCAACAGTAATAAGAGATAATAAAAAAATAGGTGTTTCGATGAAGCAAATAACAGTTGGAGACTTAATTCTGTTATCAGCAGGAGATATGATACCAGCTGATTTAAGAATTATTGAATCAAAAGATTTATATGTAGGTCAATCTACTTTAACTGGAGAGTCAGATTCAGTAAAGAAAGTAGCTATTTCTGAGAATGATACTAAAAATATTGATAGTATTTCAGATTTAGATACAATTTGCTTTATGGGAACAAATGTCGTAAGTGGGTCAGCTAAAGGAATTGTTTTTCAAACAGGAAATAATACGTATTTTGGTAAAATAGCACATACTATAAATTCTACAAAACCTAAAACAGCTTTTCAAAAAGATATTGAGGGAATTAGTAAATTATTAATTAAATTTATGTTAATAATGATACCATTAGTTTTCATGATTACTTCTGTTAAGTATGATTTAATTACATCATTTACTTTTGCAGTTGCTATAGCTATTGGTATAACTCCATTACTATTACCAGTTATATTATCTTCAAGTTTATCTAAAGGTGCTATTAGAATGTCTAAGAAAAAAACTATTGTAAAAAGATTAGATAGTATACAGACATTTGGTTCTATGGGAATTTTGTGTACAGATAAAACAGGTACATTAACAGAAGATAGAATTGTTCTAGAAAAATATTTAAATATAAAGGGAGAAGAAGATTTAAGAATTTTAAAGCATACTTTTTTAAATTCTTATTTTCAAACAGGGCTTAAAGGAAATATAGATACTGCTGTAATTAATAGAGCAAAAGAAAATGGTATGATGGAATATGTTGAGAATTATAATAAAGTAGATGAAATACCATTTGATTTTTCAAGGAGAAGATTATCTGTTGTAGTAACTGATGGTAATAAAAAACAATTAATAACAAAAGGTGCAATTGAGGAAATTTTAAATATTTGTACAATGGTTGATTATAAAGGTGCAGTTTCAAAAATAACAAAAGATATAAAAAATGAAATTTTAGATATGGCTAAAAAATTAAATGAAGATGGACTAAGAGTTGTAGCAGTTGCTCAAAAAAATGATATTAATAATGTAGAAACATTTGGTGTTAAAGATGAGAAAGATATGGTACTTATGGGATTTATAGGATTTTTAGATCCTCCAAAAGAAAGTTGTAAATCGTCAATAAAGAATTTAAATGATTCTGGGATTAGAGTAATAGTTTTAACTGGTGATAATAAAGAGGTAACAAGATGTGTATGTCAAAAAGTAGGAATAAATTCTGAAAAGATAATGATTGGAAGTCAGATTGATAAAATTTCTGATAGAGCACTTTTGAACCAATTAAGAAAAGTTAATATTTTTGCAAAATTATCTCCAATTCAAAAAGCTAGAATTGTAAGAATTTTAAAGGAAAATGAAAATGTAGTAGGATATATGGGAGATGGTATTAATGATAGTCCATCGCTTAGTAATTCTGACGTTGGAATTTCAGTAGATACAGCAGTAGATATAGCAAAAGAGACAGCAGATATAATTTTACTTGAAAAAGATTTAAATGTTCTTTTAGATGGTGTAACAGAAGGAAGAAAAACATTTGCAAATTTAATGAAATATATAAAAATGGCTGTAAGTTTTAATTTTGGAGAAGTAACATCAGTTATAATAGCAAGTATTTTATTGCCATTTTTACCTATTACACCAATACAATTACTAGTTCAGAGTTTATTATATGATTTTGGACAGCTAACTCTTCCTTTTGATAATGTAGATGAAGAGTATTTGAAAGTACAAAAAAGGTGGAATATAAAAAGTTTAAAGAATTTTATGTTGTTTATGGGACCACTTAGTTCAGCATTTGATTTAATTGTTTTTGCTTCAGTTTGGTTTATTTTTGGAATAAAAAATGCAGCTATGTTACAAACAATATGGTTTTCATATGGTGTAGTATCGAATTTAATAGGAATGCATATAATTAGGACTGCTAAAAAACCATTTATACAAAGTAATGCTTCAAAAATAGTATATTTTTCAACCATATTTTTAAGTATAATTGCAGTTTTAGTTCCATATACGTTTTTAGGAAAAATAATAGGATTATTACCAATAACTTTAGATTATTTAATTATAATTATTGGTGTGCCAGTATTATATTGTTTTGTAGCATTATTTGCTAAAAAAATATATATAAAAAAATATGGAGAATGGATTTAGATTGACATTTAAAAAATATTTGTTATAATGAATAAGTAGGTTACATAAAATGTAACTTACTTATCTATTTTTATTTAAGAAAAGGGGGAGTCAAAATTGAAAGAAGAAATTTTAGAATTAATTGAAAAACAAAGATTTAATGATTTACGTGAATATTTAGAAAAGATAAATAGTGCTGATTTCCCGAGTTTATTTGAAGAAATAGAAGAGGAAAAGATATTAATAATTTATAGAATTTTATCAAAAGAAAAAGCAGCAAAGGTGTTTGCAGAGTTAGAACCTGATGTTCAAGAAAAATTAATTAATTATTTTACTGATAAAGAATTAAAAAATGTATTAGATGAATTATTTTTTGATGATACAGTTGATTTAATTGAAGAAATGCCAGCAAATGTAGTAAAACGTATTTTAAGAAATGTAGATGTTAAAGATAGAAAGATTATAAATGAATTGTTAGCATATCCTGATGATAGTGCAGGAACTATTATGACAACAGAATTTATTGATTTAAAAGAAAATATGACAGTAGAAGATGCATTTGAGAAAATTAGAAAAATAGGATTAGAAAAAGAAACAGTATATACTTGTTATGTTTTAACAATAGATAGGAAAGTAATTGGAGTTATAGATGTAAAACAGTTATTAATAGCGAATAAAGAAGAAAAAATAAAGAATATAATGAATACAAATGTAAAAACAATTTCTACACTAACAGATAAAGAAGATGTTGCTAAAATGTTTGATAAATATAATTTTATTGCTATGCCAGTTGTAGATATGGAAAATAGGTTAGTAGGTATAATTACAATTGATGATGCTATTGATGTTTTACAAGAAGAAGCAGAAGAAGATTTTGAAAAGATGGCGGCTGTGACGCCAAGTGATGAATCATATTTTAAGACAACTGTATTTAAACATGCTAAGAATAGAATTGTTTGGCTGATCTTTTTAATGCTTGCTTCAATACTTACAGGAAATGTTATTTCTATGTATGAAAATGCATTTTCAGCACTTCCTATATTGGTAGCCTTTGTTCCACTTCTTATGGGGACAGGTGGTAATTGTGGTGCTCAAACTTCTACATTAGTAATAAGAGGATTTTCTCAAGATGAGATAAAATTAAAAGATTTTTTAAAAGTATGGTGGAAAGAAGTAAGAGTGGCTATATTAGTGGGAACAACATTAGCACTAATAAATGCAATAAGAATATTTATACAATATGATATTGGACAAACTAAACTTGCAGTAGTTGTTGGACTTACTCTTATTATAGTTGCAATGCTTGCTAAATCTTTGGGTTGTATTTTACCAATGCTTGCTAAGAAATTAAAATTGGACCCAGCAATAATGGCTTCACCATTAATTACAACAATAGTTGATACTTGTTCAGTTTTAGTATATTTTAATTTAGCAGTATTAATTTTAGGTGTATAAAAAATTCCCAAACTGTAACTTTTAACAGTTTGGGATAATTATTATATTCTTTTAAATACTATATTGTTAAAATCTGTAATTTCAAGATACGATTCAGGGTTAGAAATTATATCATTATTTGGTAAATCTAAATTTATAGTTCCTTTAAAAGTTATATTACTATTTAAAGTTATTAGGATGTCAAATGATATAGAAAAATTAATATTTTCTGAATTAATCCCAGCTTTCGTAAGTAAATTAGCATCATATACAATTTCTTCATCATAATTGTTAGAAATGTAATTTCCTAGATTTTCTAATGATATTCTGAAGCCTAACATTCCGCCTTTATTTCCAATTTCTAAAGTTTTTAAAGTATCAATTTTTGCTCCATTATATATTAAATTACTATTTAAATAATTTTGTTCACTATGTTCATATAAATTATTTAATTCGCCAGTTGGTCTATATACAGCAATTTGACCAATATTTGGTTTTTTAGTAATATTAAAATTTTCTATTTTTATATTTTTTATAGTTTCATTACTAGACTTTTGACTCTGGTTTATATAAATAAATATATTATTATTTTCAGTTAAACTTATATTCCAAAGATTATTTGAATCTTCATTGTTTTTAGTATCAATTCTACTGACAATTAGAATTTTTTCCAAAGAATAAGGAAGAGTTATTTCACCTTCTACATTATATTTCATAACAATTGAAAATACTATTGTAATTGTTATTATTAAAAATGCTAGAAATAAACATTTTTTTAAGAGATTTTTTTTATTTGTCATTATTTTTATTCCTTTCTCTTAAATATTTAAAAAAGTCTTTTAGTATTTTAGAACAGTCTTCTTTTAATATATATTTTTGAACTTGTACAATATGATTAAATTTATAATCTTCTAATAAATTTAATTTTGAACCACAAGCTCCAGTTTTTTCATCATCTGTTCCTATGTATACTTTAGATATTCTAGAATTAATTAAAGCACCTGCACACATTGAGCAAGGTTCTAAAGTAACATACATTTCACAATCTAAAAGTCTCCAAGAATCTAATTTTTTACAAGCTTTCTGAATAGCAAGTATTTCAGCATGTCCGACAAGCATTTTTTGAAGTTTCTTTAGAATTATGAGCTTTAGATATTATTTTTCCATCTTTAACAATAATGGCTCCAACAGGAATTTCTTCTATGTCAAATGCTTTTTGAGCTTCTTTTAATGCAATCTTCATAAATTTTTTAGTATTATCCATTTACTAAAATCCTTTCTATTTTAGTTCAATAAAATTTATTTAATATTATATTATAAAAATTAATATAAAGCAAATTAAAAAAATCAAAAAAAGTATTGAAAAAAATTATAAACCATTATATAATCATATTCAGAAAAACTTAAATAAAAGCTTTTCTTAAGGAGAGTATGCTTCAATAAAAAGCTATGAATCTCGTCAGGTTCGGAAGAAAGCAGCGATAAGTAGTGCATTTATGTGAATACGCATACTTTCCTTAAGGAAAGCTTTTATAAAATAAAGAGGGGTGTTTAAAAATTGGCATATACAGCGTTATATAGAAAATTTAGACCACTCAAATTTGAAGATATGGTAGGGGAAGAGCATATTACTAGAACTTTGAAAAATCAAATTGCTTCTGGTAGAGTTGGACATGCATATCTTTTTAATGGAGGTAGAGGAACAGGTAAAACAACATCAGCTAAAATTTTAGCTAGAGCTGTAAATTGTTTGAATCCTAAAGATGGAGAACCTTGTAATGAATGTGAAATTTGTAAAGAAATTTTAGAAGGTTCACTTACAGATGTTGTTGAAATGGATGCAGCATCAAATAATAGTGTTGATGATATTAGAGGAATACGTGATGAAGTAAATTTTTTACCAACAAAGGCAAAATATAGAGTATATATTATAGATGAAGTTCATATGCTTACAACAGGTGCATTTAATGCATTATTAAAGACATTAGAAGAACCACCTGAACATGTAAAATTTATATTAGCTACAACAGAACCACAAAAATTACCAACAACAATTCTTTCAAGATGTCAAAGGTTCGATTTCAAGAAGATTACTAATGAAAATATAATTAAAAGACTAAAAATAATTTGTAGTGAATCTAAAATTAATATAACTAATGAAGCATTAGATTTAATTTCAATTTTAGCAGAAGGTGCAATGAGAGATGCAATTAGTATTTTAGAAAGATGTTGCCAAGAAAACATAGATGAAATAGGAGTACAACTTGTAAAAGAACTTGTTGGAATACCTAGTTTGGAGTATATTTCAAAGATTTCAAGATGTATATTTGAAAAGGATGAAATAAAAGCTCTTTTAGTAATTGATGATATAATAAATGAAGGAAAAGATTTATATAATTTTCTTTGGGAAGTAATAAAGTATATTAAAGATGTTTTAGTATTCAAAAGTACAGAAAGTGTTAAACTTTATAGTGAAGATGAAATAAAAGAAATAAAATCTATATCGGAACTTGCTTCAAAAGAAAAAATATTAAATATAATATATTTATTATCTAATTTAGAAAGTGATATAAAATGGTCAAGTCAAAAAACTATAATGTTTCAAGCTGGAATTATTAAGGCTTGTAGTGATATAGAAAATGATGGATTAGAAGAATTAAAAAATAGAATAATTGATTTAGAAAATAAATTAAATGGTGAAAATTTTACAGTTATAAATGAAGAAAAACATCTAAAAGAAAAAATAGAAGATAAAAAACCAGTAAAAAAAGTTGTAAAGAATGAAGATACACAGAATAATAGTAGTCAAAGTACAATAAATTGGAATAATATTATATCTAAATTAAGAAGTACTGGAAAAATAAGGCTATTTACAAGTTTAGCAAACACAAAATTAAATCAAATAGGTGATTTAATTTTGGAAATAGAATTTCCTAATGGATTAACACCATTTGTTAAAGGAATACTTGAGGATAGTTCTAATAAAAAAGATTTAGTTCAAGCTCTTTTAGAAGAAACTGGGAAAGAGTGGCATATAAAATATAAAGATGGAAAAAATGCTGAAACTACAGTACAAACAAATAATGATAATCCAATAAATAATTTAGGAATAGATATTAATATAATAGATTAAAAAGGAGGATAAAGAAATGGCAAAAAGAGGAGGATTTCCAGGAGGAATGGGAGGCTTTGGAGGTATGAATATAAATCAACTTATGAAAGAAGCCAAAAAAATGCAAGCAGACATGGAAAAGTCACAAGAAGAATTAACTATGCAGGAGTTTGAAGCAACTGCTGGTGGTGGAGTAGTTAAAGTAGTAGTAACAGGAGATAAATATATAAAATCAATTTTATTAGATAAAGAGGCAGTTGATCCAGATGATGTTGAAATGTTACAAGATTTAATTATGACTTGTATAAATGAGGCATTAAGAAAAGTAGATTCTGCACAAGCGGCTTCACTTGGAAAATACAATATTCCAGGATTAATGTAAATTAACAGAAAGGAAATAGGAAATGGAATATTCTCCATCAATAGAAAAGCTTATAGAAAGTTTTGAAAAATTACCTAGTATTGGACATAAAACTGCACAAAGATTAGCTTTTTATATGCTTGACTTGAGTAAAGAGGAAATAAAAGAATTTACAGATTCAATAATAAATGCTAAAAATAATTTAAAATTTTGTTCAAAATGTTATAATATTTCTGATACAGATCCTTGCAATATATGTTCAAATTTAAAGAGAGATGAATCAGTAATTTGTGTTGTAGAGGAAGTAAGAGATGTTCTTGCAATGGAAAGAACTCATGAATATAATGGTGTTTATCATGTGTTACATGGTTCTATTTCACCTATGAATGGTATTGGACCAGAAAATATAAAAATAAAGGAATTGTTAGCAAGATTAATGGATGGAAAAGTTAAGGAGATTATTTTAGCTACAAATCCTAGAGTTGAAGGAGAGGCTACATCAATGTATATTTCAAAATTGGTGAAACCTCTTGGAATTAAAGTAACGAGAATAGCTAGAGGTATTCCAATTGGAGGAGATTTAGAATATACAGATGAGGTAACTTTAGCAAAAGCGTTAGAAGGTAGGAGTGAATTATAAAACACGGTGTTTTACCGTGTTTTTATATATCATCAACGTTTTCGTTAAATAATATATTACATATATCTTGTGTAGCATTCGGTTTGGCTAAAGCAATAGAATTTTGTTTCATCTCTTCTAATTTCTTAGGATTTCTAGCTAAATTTTTTAAAATTCTTGCTATATTATCATCTTTTTTTATCCATATTGCAGCATTATTCTTTACAAGAACTTCAGTATTTTCTTCTTCTTGACCAGGAATAGGATTTATAATAATTATTGGCAGATGTGATGTTAAACTTTCAGTTAAAGTTAGGCCACCAGCTTTAGTAACTACAATATTTGCAATTGCCATAAGTTCAGGTACTTTATCTGTATACTCTAATACTTTTATTCTATCACTTGAATTTGTTTTATCTACTAAATCATTAAAAGTTTTGTTCATTTTTTTATTTTTACCAGAAATAGCAACTACTTGTATATCTTTAAATAATCTTATAATACATTTTAGTGTCATATATGCAGTGTCCCTACCTAAACCAAATTCTCCACCACCAAAGAATAATACTGTAAATTTATCTTTATCTAACCAAAATTCATCATATATATCATCTTTATTAAAGTTTTCTTTAAATTTTGTAGAAACTGGAATACCTGTAACGAATATTTTATTTTCAGGAATATCAAGTTTTATCATTTCTTTTTTCATATCATCATTTGAAACAAAAAAATAATCTACAAATTCAGGCAAATATAGCCATTGATTATGAATATGAAAATCTGTCATTATAGTAGCAAGTTCACAATTAATTTTATTTTTCTTTTTTAAAAAAGCACACATTTGACTACTAAAAGGATGTGTAGAAATAATTAAATCTGGATTAAGATTTTTAATTAGATTTTTAAGTTTAATTGCCATTATTTTATTAGTAGTAGTCATTATTTTAGCTAAAGCTCCATCATTTGATTTATTATAAACATGTTCCCATAATTTTGGAATTTTTTTAGCTACTTCTTTGTAAGCTTCAGTTGAAATTTTGTTTATATATTTATTTATATATTCAATACAATCTATTAATTCTACATCTATTTCAGGATTATTTTTTAAAATATGATTAGAAATTGATTTGGCAGCAGCTATATGACCGCCACCATATGCACCATAAAAAATTATAATTTTTTTCATTTTTGTCCACCTCATTAATTTGAAATTATTATAACATTAAAATAAAAATAAATAAACTATAAAATAGTATAATTTTTCTAAAAACGGGGAAAGTATTATAAAATAAAGGTTTATAGGTAAAACCACAAAACCTAAATTTGTTTTTTAAGGATAGAAAAAATGAAAAAAGGACAATTTGTTTTTACAAGTGCATTGATATTACTTATTTTTGGATTAGGTTATTATTCATATGCATTAAATGAAAAATCTGATAATAATCAAAAAAACACTTATGATTATTCTTTCTCAGAACTTGTAAATTATGTTAATAATATTGAGAATTATTTAGCAAAATCAATAATTTCAAAAAGTACAGTGCATAGTGCACAAACTTTGACAAAAATATGGAGTGATTCTAATTTAGCAATTGTTTATTTTGAAAATATTCCATTTGATGATGAAGGAACAAAGCAATCAATTAAATTTTTAAATCAAGTTAGTGATTATGCATATACTTTGTCTAGAAAAGCTATAAATAATGAACAATTAAGCGATGAGGAGTTTAATAATTTAAAAACTTTGCATAGATATAGCTCAGATTTAAAAGATACATTAAATGAGTTAGCTTTAGAATTAAATAATGGAGTTATTTCATGGGATGATTTAGAAACAAAAAGTAGTGTAGCTTTTGCAGATGAGAATGATATAAATATTTTTTCTAGTATAGAGAGTAATTTTGATGATTATGAAGGATTAATTTATGATGGTGCATATTCAAATTATATAGTAAAAAATTCAAAATTAGGATTAATTGGAGATGATATTGATGAAGAAGTAGCTAAAAATAAAGTTAAAGAGTTTTTAGGAACAGAAAAGGTAGAAGATATCAAGAGTAATGGATTAATATCAGGAGAAAATATAGAGAGTTATAGTTTTACAGTTAAAATAAAAGGAAAAAATGAAAAAGTAGATATTGAAATATCTAAAAAAGGTGGATGGATTGTAGAGATTATAGATAATAGGAATGTAGGAGAAGCTAAAATTTCTCAAGAAGAAGCAGTTAAAAAAGGTAAAGAATTTTTAAGTTCAAAAGGATATAATAATATGAAAGAAACTTACTATGTAAAACAAGAAAATATAGTAACTATAAATTATGCTTATATGGAAAATGATATTATTATGTATCCAGATTTAATAAAAGTTAAAATAGCATTAGATAATGGTGATATTTTGGGAATGGAATCTATGGGATATTTAAATGCTCATACAACAAGGAACTTTTTGGAAGAAAAAATAACTATTGATGAGGCAAGGAGTACTTTAAATAAAGACTTAGAAATATTAAGTGAGGGAAAAGCTGTTATTCCATTAGATAATAATAAAGAAGCATATTGTTATGAATTTAAAGGTAAAGTAGAAGGAAAAGAATTTTTGGTTTATATAAATGCACAAACAGGGGAAGAAGAAGAAATATTAGTAATATTAGAAACTGATGGAGGAGTTTTAACAATATAAAGATTAAGCGAGAATGTATTTTAATATTTGCATTTTCGCTTAAAATTTCTTTATGGTATATTTTACTTGAAAATACAAAAAAAATAGTATATTATATTAACATTAACAAAAACTAGAAATTTGAATAAATTATAGTAAAAGTATGATATATTCAAAGTAAAGAGGTGAAAAAAATTTGCAAATAAAAATTAAAGATTGGAATATTAATTATGAAGTAGAGGGTGAAGGTTCGCCTATAATATTGCTTCATGGTTGGCTTACTAATTTAGAAAGTATGAGACCATTAACTACTAATCTTGTTAAAAATTTTAAAGTTTATCTTGTGGATGTTGTAGGATTTGGAAAAAGTGATTTACCAGAGGAACCACTAAATTCAAATGATTTTGCTGAATTTTTAAAAGAATTTATGGAAAAATTAGAAATAGAAAATCCTATTTTAATAGGACATTCAAATGGTGGAAGAATAATAATTAATGCTGTTGGAAATAAATTGGTTAAAGCAAAAAAAATAGTTTTAATAGATAGTGCAGGAATAAAACCTAAACGTTCTGCTACATATTATTTTAAAGTTGGTGTATATAAAATAGGAAAAATGTTTTTAAATGTACTTCCAAATACAAAGGGAATAAAAGAGTTTAAAGAAAGATTAAGAAATAATGTAGGTTCTAATGATTATAAAGCATCTCCGATTGTATTAAAAGATACAATGAAAATTATTGTAAATGAAGATGTAAAACCTATTTTGCCAAATATTGATGTGCCAACCCTTTTAATTTGGGGAGGATTAGATACAGCAACTCCTATTAGTGATGCTAAAATAATGGAGAAATTAATTCCAAACTGTGGGCTTGTTGAATATCCTTATGGAACACATTTTTCTTATTTAGAAAATATTGAAAATTGTAAATTAGTTTTAGATTCGTTTTTAAATTAAAATCATAGATAGAGGTGAAATAATGTCATATTATTTAACAAATATTGTATTAATTTTGTTTATATATTATTTTTGCAAAGTTAATAGACATGGTTTACATATGCTTCAACTTGAGCATTATTATACAGATAGATATGTAAAATGGATGAAAGAAAATAGAAAAGCTATTTTTAGTATAAAAAAAATAGTACTTCTTTTAATATCAAGTATTGTGTTTTTACTTGGATTTAATGAAGTAGCATATGTGTTAACAATGATTGCTTATTTAACTTTGATTTTTACATTACAAAGGAAAAAAGAAAAGAAGCCTTTTGTTATAACGCCTAGAGTTAGAAGACAATTTACTACTTATTTAATTTTAATAGTATTAATATCTGCTTTAGTTAATATTTTTAACAATAAATTTATGATAATTATGTTAAACATAATATCAATGATACCATATGTTTTTGTTTATATAATAGCTACTATAAATAAACCAATAGAAAAACATATTAGTAATAAATTTTGCAGTAGAGCTAGTAAAAAATTAAAATCTATACCAAATTTTAAAGTAGTAGGTATTACAGGAAGTTATGGAAAAACAAGTACAAAATATATTATAAATACAATTTTATCACAAAAGTATAGTTCTTTAATGACTCCAGAAAGTTATAATACAACAATGGGAGTTGTTAGAACAATAAATGAAAAACTAAAACCAACACATAATTTATTTGTATGTGAAATGGGAGCTAAGTATATTGGAGATATTAAAGAAATTTGTGATATAGTACATCCAGATTATGGTGTAGTTACAGCAATTGGACCTCAACATTTAGATACTTTTAAATCAATTGAAAATGTTAGTAAAACAAAATTAGAGTTAGTTGATTCTTTAGCTGATGATAAAGGAATTGCTTTTGTTAATTGGGAAGATGAGAATATAAGAAAAGCTAAAATTACTAAAAATATGGTAAGATATGGTTTAACTGATAAAGCAGATTATTATGCAAAAAATATTGAGATAACTGAAAGAGGCTCTAATTTTGATGTAGTAATGCCAAATGGTAAAATCATAAATGCTAGAACTAAATTACTTGGAAGATTAAATATATTAAACATAGTAGCAGGTGTAGCAATAGCTGATAAATTGGGTCTTTCAGGAGATGAAATCAAAATGGGTATAAAATTTATTAAACCTGTTGAGCATAGACTAGAGTTAAGACCTAATCCAAATGGAAGTATAATAATAGATGACTCTTATAATTCAAATGTAAGAGGAGCTAAAATGGCTTTGGAAGTTTTAGGTTCTTTTAAAGGTAAACAAAGAATTTTAATTACTCCAGGTATAGTTGAACTTGGAGACAAATCATATGAATTAAATAAAGAACTTGGAAAAGAAGCAACTAAACATAGTGATTTTATTATATTAGTTGGTGAAAAACAAGCAGGGCCAATGTTAGATGGAGTAAAAGAACAAAAGTATCCAGAAGATAAAGTAATGGTAGCTAAGAATTTAGATGAAGCAATTAAAAAAATGTATGATTTAATGGATGCAAATACAGTTGTTTTATTAGAAAATGATTTACCAGATAATTATTTGTAAAGGAGATAGATTATGAAAATTAAATTAGGAGTTTTCTTTGGAGGAAAATCTGTTGAACATGAAATTTCAATAATTTCTATGATAGAAGCTACTCTTAGAATAAATCAAGAAAAATATGAAATAGTTCCAATATATATTGCTAAAGATGGCGTAATGTATACAGGTGATGATTTATTAGATTTAGAAATGTATAGAGATATGCCAGTTTTACTTAAAAGATGTTATAAAGTTGCAGTTGTAAATGATGGCAAGAAAGTAAATGTTATAAGAGTACCAGCACCATTTATAGGAAAAAGAGTTTTAAATACAATAGATGTTGCTTTTCCAATAGTACATGGAACAAATTGTGAAGATGGAACAGTAGCTGCATTTTTGAACTTACTAGATATTCCATATGTAGGACCAGATATACTTTCTTCAAGTATTGGTATGGATAAAATAGTTATGAAAAAAGTTTTGAAGGAGTCAGGTGTTCCAGTAGTTGATTATGTAGGATTTTATTCAATGGAATACATAAAAGAAGAAGATAAAATTTTAAGAGAAATTGAAGAAAAATTAAAATATCCATTGATAGTAAAGCCAGGAAATTTAGGTTCAAGTGTTGGTATTAAAAAAGTAAAAAATAAAACAGAATTAGAAGAAGCAATTTCATTTGCTATGGAATTTGCAGATAGAGTTATTGTTGAAAATTGTGTAAGCAAACTTAAGGAAATTAATTGTTCTGTAATTGGTAATATTACAGAATCTGAAGCTTCTGTTTGTGAAGAACCAATACTTGGAGATGAAATTTTAAGTTATACAGATAAATATGTAGGAAATTCAAAATCAAAAGGTGGAAAATTTGGACCTAGAAAATCTGGTAAATTTAGTGGAGCTAAAGGTACTGGTGGTGTAAATAATAGTTCTAGTGGAAAAAAATTGCCAGCAGATATACCTGATGAAACAAGAGATGAAATCCAAAAATTAGCAAAAGAGACATTTAAAGTTTTAGGATGTAGTGGTATTTCAAGAGTAGATTTTTTAATTGACCAAGAGATTAATAAAGTATATGTAAATGAAATAAATACAATTCCAGGTGCTTTATCATATTATTTATGGGAAGCAACTGGAGGGACTTTTGAAGAAAGATTAGAAGAGGTTATAAATATAGCAATAAAACGTCATAATGATAGAGAAAAATTAACTTTTTCTTATGATCAAAATATTTTAGCTTTAACAGGTGGAGTTAAAGGAAATTAATTACTAAAAAAGGACACCATAAACGGTTTGAATGTTTATGGTGTCCTTTTTAATGAGGTACACTTCCGAGATTACAGAGCCAAAGCCTCCTGTAACCTTATTATAGCGTCAAGAGTGGAATCAAATAAATATTCTACATCAGTGCATACTACCTGAGGATGAATAAGCCAAAATGTATTTAAAATACTTTCTCTAAGGTTATCTAGTAAACTTATAACCTCTGATATACGTGACACATCAGAAATATTTAGCTGATATATTATGCCGTCTATGGCAGTCGTTTGATTCCATTTTAGAGGAATATCAAATTCTATGATATCCTCTAAAATGAATTTTACCTCAAATGTTTTTAAAGAATCTATTGCATTCTTAATAGACAATATTATGTGTCTTTCTTCTTTTGATATATTTTTATCAAAAGAAATGATTGTTTCTTTTTCGAAGTGGTATTTCTCCACCAGATATCCAGATAAGGCAGACCTTAACTGGAAAATCTCTTTAGAAACATTTTTCATAGTTTCTTCTAGAACCATCCGCTTAGAAGTGTCAATAGTTTCTTTCATTGGAAACGCCTCCTTTTTTATTTTTTCTTTTCCAAGAAACTATTTTTATGTTAACATATTTTGGGAAGAATTGCAAATATATAAATATTTTTTATTATAAATACTTGTTAAATTTAATTAAAAATTATATAATAGCATCTAAATTTAAGTAGATATTTTTTAAAAGGATTTTTTAGTTATGATTAAATATGAAGATTTATATAATGAAGTAAAAAATATATTATCTGAGAAAAGATTTATTCATACAGAAGGTGTTATTGAAAGAGCAATAGAATATGGGGAAATTTATGGTGAAGATAAAGAAACAGTAAAACTTGTAGCATTATCTCATGATATTGCAAAAGAAATACCAAAACAAGAAAGAGTAAATTATGCTAAAGATATTGGTGTAGAATTAGATGAAATTGAAAAAACAAATTTAGAGCTAATACATTCTAAGGTAGGTGCTAAAATTTGTAAAGACAAATATGGGTTTTCAGATGAAATGGTAAATGCAGTAAAATATCATACAACAGGAAGATCAAATATGAGTATGTTAGAAAAAATTATTTATTTAGCAGATGCTACTGAAAAAAATAGAAATTATTGTAGTCAAGAATTTGTGGTTGAAATGGCTAAGAAAAATATAGATGAAGCTATGTTTTTCATTTTAAAATGGACAATAGGAAATTTATTAGAGCAAAACAAAAAAATCCATATAGATACAATAATTGCGTATAACTATTATAATAAAAAATAAAATGTTTAAATACTATTCACAAAGGAAAAGTTATTTGATATAATATATTTGAATTTTTAAAGTTCGGGGGATGTTTAAATGATTTTCAAAGATTATTACAAGATACTTGGTCTAGAAACAAATAAAGTGTCTTTGGATATAATAAAAAATGCATATAAAGAACAAGCAAAAAAATATCATCCAGATGTTAATGGTGGAAGTAAACAGTATGAAGAACGCTTTAAAGATATAAATGAGGCATATAATATTTTAGCTAATCCAATTAACAAAAGAAGGTATGATAGAACTTGGAATAGTCATATTGGAAGAAAGCAAAGGAATAATGCATATCAAGCTAAAGATGGAAAAGAAGTATTATGGAAGATGTTTTTTGGAAATATATTTGAAAAAAATGAAACTACAAGTAAGAAAAATGCAGTAAGAGGAGAAAATATAGAAACAGAAATAAATATATCTTTAGAAGATGCATTTAATGGCAACGAAAAATCAATAGGATTAAGAACTGTTGATGGAAAGATGAAAACTTTTAAGATTAGTGTTCCTCCAGGTATTCAGAATAATGAAAAAATTAGATTAATTCGGTCAAGGAAAACGTGGAACTGGAGGAGGAAAGAATGGGGATTTATTCATAAAAGTAAAAATTAATGATGATGAAAAATTTATTTTAGATGGATATAATCTTAGAACTAATTTATATCTAACACCATGGGAGGCAGCTCTTAGTACAAAAGTTATGGTGAATACAATAGATGAGGAATTATCAGTATATATACCATCTGGTATACAAAGTGGTGAAGAAATAAAAATTGAGAATAAAGGATATAAAGATGGAAAAGGTGGTAGAGGAGATTTAATTTTAGAAACTAAAATTATGATTCCTAAAAATATGAGCTCTGAGGAGATAAAACTATTTAAGAAGTTAAAAGAAGAATCGAGATTCAATCCAAGGAATATTGCTTAAATAGTTAACATAATTTATACAGTTCATTGACATAAATTACTTTATAATGTATAATATTAATGGTAATTTATACAAATGAAAATGACATTTTAGAATGTAAAAGGGGTGTAAAAAATGGATGAAGTAGATGAAGTTCAAGGGAAATATTTTAGCATTACAGATCCAAAAGATATTAACACAGTAATTTATCAGATAAATAAAACTGAAAAGGAGTTTTTAAAAACATCTCCAAAATATACAGTTGAAAGATTAGATTGTGCAGTTGAATATATTGGAGATAAGAAAAAAAGGACATTTTTTGTGGATAATCCACTTCCAACTGGAAATCATTTAGTTATATTTTCATTTGGAAAAGAGAGAGTAGTAGTTAATACTGGTTTTTTAGATTATGATCAAATAAAAATATCAAAAAAACCTATGCCACTTAAAATACAAACATTATATAATGAAAAGGAAACAGAATATAAGGAATTTGCGTATACACCAAATATGAAACGTCAAATTTCCATTATAGATTTAGAAACTACAGAAGAAATAAAGCCAGTTTTGTATTTTGATGAAGATGCAAATGAGGTTAAAGGGAAATGCAAATTAAAACCATATAAAAAATATTTTGCATTTGAAGTTAGAGAGAAAAAAGATAAATAAGTATGTAGCATGAAAGGAGAATTCAATAATGAGTGAAAATACTAATACTCCAAATGGAGATAGTAAAAATGTAGATTTATACAGTCAGAATCCAGATAAAAATGGAATACAAGTTGTATATATGGCATTAAAAGTAAATGAGAAAGAAAAGGATAAAGAAAAGGAAAATGAAGAAAATATAGTAGTTTTAGAATCAGAATCTGGATTTATAAATACAAAACTTATTGAAAAATATGGATTTATTACTGTAGGTGCGAAAGAGTGTACACCAAAAATTAAAGAGGCATTATTTAAAATAGCAGAGAAATCAAAGATAGAACATGATAAAAATATTAGTGATAGTTTAGAAAAATAATATTCCTGACGGAAAATAATTATTATACACAGGAAAAGGTGAAGTATATGAAGTTTAGTGAAAAAATAAGAAGAGCTTTAGCAAAAATGAAAGGTAGGCTAATTGTGTATGCATTAGCCATTATTGTTGGAATTTTTGCAATAGTTGCGCCAATAAGTAGGGCTGTTACAGATGCAGTAAATAAAGCAGAAGAAACGGGAAATAAAGATGCTGGAATGGAAGCTTTTTTTTATAATTTATCTTATATAACTAAACCAGCTGATAATATAACAGAAGTATTTAAACAAGAATATTTTCCAAATTTTTGGATTGGAACAAAATGTTTTTTAGTATTCTCAGGAATATTTATTGTAATTGGAGTTGCAAAGGCACTTCCTAAACATGAATTTTCAGATATTGAAAATGGTTCTAGTGATTGGGCAGAAGGCGGAGAACAATATAGGATTTTAAGTAAAAAATCAGGTATTATTTTGGCAGAAAAGAATTATTTACCAGTAGATAAACGTGGAAATGTAAATGTTTTAGTAGTTCGGAGGATCTGGTGCTGGTAAATCTGCATCTTATGTTATACCAAACGCTCTTCAATTGTTAGGTTCTTATGTGTTTACTGATCCAAAGGGTGAATTGTATGATAAAACAGCAGGTTATTTCAAATCTAAGGGATATGATGTAAAAGTTTTAAATTTAGTTAATCCAGAAAATAGTGATGGATATAATCCATTACAACATATAAAAAGTGAAATAGATGTTGATGTAATTGCAAATACTATAATGAAAGGACAATCAGATTCAGCTCAATCAGATCCATATTGGGATAATATGGCAGAAATGTTACTTAAGTCATTAATATATTTTTTAAAAGCAGTTAGACCACCAGAAGAGCAGAATTTGGCAAGTTGTTCAGAAATGGTAAGAGCTGCAAATAATAGTGGTGGTGGAAATAAACTTACAGAACTTATGGAGATTTTACCATACGATCATCCTGCAAGAATGAATTATAAATCTATAGAAATTGCACCAGAAAAAACATATGGTTCTATTTTAAGTACATTACAATCTAAATTAGGTAAATTTGATTCAAAGGAGATTGCTGAAGTAACTTCAACAAATAGTATAGATTTTGAGCAAATCGGAGCTAGAAAAACAGTAGTATATGTAATTTCATCAGATACACATACAGCATATGATTTTTTACTTACAATATTTTTCTCACAGATGATACAACAGTTATATGATTTTGCAGATAAAAATGGTGGAGCACTTCCAATTCCTACATATTTTATATTAGATGAATTTGCAAATATTGGTCATATACCAGATTTTGATAAAAAGATTTCTACATCAAGAAGTAGAAAAATTTCATTTAGTGTTATTTTGCAAAATTTAGATCAATTAGAAGCAGTTTATGAAAAATCAAATGAAACAATTATTGGTAACTGTGATACACATGTGTTTTTAGGATCAAATTCTCAAAAGACTGTAGAATATTTTTCTAAACAATTAGGAGAAAAGACAATTACTAGAAATAATTATTCAGTAAATAGGGATAGAGGTGAATGGAAACAAGGTTCTAGTGAATCAGATCAGATTATGGCAAGAGCACTTATGACACCAGATGAACTTAGAAGAATGGATAATGATTTATGTATTATATTTGAAAAAGGGATAAAGCCAATAAAGGCTAATAAATATTATTATTTTAAATATCCAGAGGCTAGATTAGTAGAAAGATATAAAGCAGATCATAATGATGTTAGGGTAGAAAGAGGTCCTTGGAGAAAGTATAATCCAATGAATCCTTATGAGGAAGGAAAAGAAGAAAATAGAGATTTTCCTTCATTAGATTCATTGTTTGAAGATGAAGATAAGATTTCAGAAGAAAATAAAAAAGAAGATAGTGCCACATTACCAGGAATGGAATTATTAGATGGTAATGAAAATATAAAAAATGATCAAAAAAATGATAATAGTTCTGAAAAGACAACAGATGTTGATATACAGAAGGAATTAGAAGCAAAATTTGATGAATTATTTGGGGCATTAGAAGATGATACATAAAATGAGAAAGAAATTTCTCATTTTTTTATGTGAATTTTCATAAAATATATTGACAAAACCAAACTGATGTTTTATTATTATTTACAATGATTAAATTATTGGAAAGGAAATATTTATGAAATTTGTACATATATCAGATATACATTTTGATTGTCCATTTACTAGTTTAGCTAATAGAGAAAGACTATGTGATATACGAAGAATGGAACAAAGAAAAGTGTTTAAAAAAGTAATTACATATATAAAAGAAAATAGTATAAAATATTTATTTATTTCAGGGGATTTATATGAAAATGAATATGTTAAAAAATCAACAATAAATTATATAAATGATTTATTTTTAGAAATATCTAATACAAAAATTTTTATTACTCCTGGAAATCATGATCCATACATTAAGAACTCATATTATGAAAAATTTAAGTTTTCTTCAAATGTATATATTTTTAAGGGAGATTTTGAAGTTATAGAAACAGAAGATTTCAATATTTATGGTATGGGATTTACAGAATTTTATTGTAAGAATGTAAATTTAGATTATATACAAAGATTAAATAATAATAAGCCTAATATATTATTAATGCATGCAAGTTTAGACGGAAACAACGAAGAAAATAGAGAATATAATCCGGTTTTAGAAAGTAAATTGGAAACCTTAAATATGGATTATATAGGATTAGGACATATACATAAACCATATTACAACAAAAAAGAAAATCAAAGAATTGTGTATCCTGGTTCACTTATTTCTCTTGGTTTTGATGAAATTGGAGAACATGGAATGATAGTACGGAGATATTGTTGAAGATAAAGTTCAAAAAGAGTTTATTAAATTAGATGATACAGAATTCACAGAAATTGAAGAAAATGTGGAAAACTTTAACTCAAAAGAAGATTTAATTGAATATATAAATGAAAAAAACTTTGAAGATAATAAACTTTATAAAATTAATTTAGTAGGAAATAGGCACTTTGAGATAAATACTAGAGAGATATTAAAATTAATTTCTATATATAATGTTTTAAAAATAAAAGATTTAACAAAGTTAAAATATGATTTAGAAACTATAAAAAATGAAAATACTTTGAGAGGGTTATTTGTAAAAGAAGCGTTAGAAAAATTAGAAAATGGGATAGCTACAGAAGAGGAAATAGAAAAAGCAATAGAAATTGGATTAAATTGTATGTAAGGAGAAATATTTTGATAATAGATAATTTTAAAATTAATGGATTTGGAAAGATTATTAATAAAAATATAAGTTTAGATAAAAATGTTAATATTATTTATGGTAAAAATGAATCAGGGAAATCAACAATACTTAAATTTATAAATTGTATGTTCTATGGAATTTCTAAAAATAAAAATGGTAAAGATATATCTGATTTAGAAAAATATAAACCTTGGAAAACAGAAGAATTTTCAGGAAAATTAAAATATATATTAGATAATAATCAAGAGTTTGAAGTTTATAGAGAATTTAAAAAAAAGAACCCAATTATATATAATAGTAAATTTGAAGATATATCAAATAATTTTAAAATTGATAAAACTAAAGGAATTGATTTTCTTTCTGAACAAATTGGAATTGATGAAACTATATTTTCAAATACAGTGATTACTTATCAAGATGAAATAAAAATGGATAAAATAGCTCAAAATTCTATAATACAAAAAATAAGTAATATTGTATCTTCAGGAGATGAAAATATTTCTTTCAAAAAAACTTTAGACAAAATAAATAAGATGCAGAATGATGAAGTAGGAACTGATAGAACTATTCGGAAGACCTATTAATATAGTAAATAAAAGAATTAGCGAATTAGAAGGGGAAATTGAAGGTTTAAAAGATAATAAAAATCAATTATTAAATAATGAAAATGAATGTAATGAAATAAAAAATAAATTAGAATGTGAAATAAAAAGATTAGAATTATTAAAATGCATAAAAGAAAACTTGGAAAAAATTGATATTAAAAATAAGGAAATAGATTTTAATAAGAATATTGTTAATGAATTTGATGAAAAAATAAATGAATTAGATATTAAAATAGATAAAAAATCAGAACAGCATATGGAAAAAGAAACAAAAAGCTTTTTAAAATTTTATATTTTAAATATTGTATTTTTTATATTAACGATTGTAAGTTTTATAATAAAATTATCAAGTTTTATACCAATAGTATTAAGTACTCTTTTTATTACTAGTATAGTTTTAACTTTTGTAAACATAAATAAATTTAAAAACGAAAAACGAAAGAAACTTAATGAAATAGAAGAATTTGAGAAAAGAATAAATCAAGAAATAGATATATTGAATAAAAATAAAGAAGCTAAATTATTAGAAATTGAAAGAAAAGAAAATAAATTAAATGAAGAGTTAAATTTAGAAAAGAGATTAATATCTAAAAAATATGAAAACGATATAGATCCAGAATTTTTACAAGCTGTATTGGAGTTTAAACAGGATGAAGTATTAATGTCAGTGTCAAATAAAGAAGATAGAATAAATGCTTTAAGATTAGAATTAAATACTAAGGAAATTGATAAAAATAATATGATTGAAAAATTAGAAAATTTGTCGAAATTTGAAGAAGAGTTGCAATTGCTTTATCAAGAAAGGGAAGATATAATTTCATTAAATAAATCATTTAATATAGCTAAGGAATGTATGGAGGAAGCTTATAAGAAAATAAGAGATAGTTTAAATCCTGAGTTTACTAGTGAATTATGTAATTTAATTTCTAATATTTCTAATAATAAATATAGTAATATTAAATTTAGTGATACAGAGGGATTAACAGTTGAAATAGATAATGGAAGATATATTCCAGCCGAGAGATTAAGTCTAGGAACCATAGATCAAATGTACTTGGCATTGAGATTAAGTACTTTAAAAGTAGTTTCTAAAGAAAATATGCCAATTATTTTAGACGAATCATTTGCTTATTTTGATAATGAAAGATTAACAAATATTATGAAATTTATTGAATGTTTTTATAAAAATAGACAAGTTATAATCTTGACATGTTCAAATAGAGAAAAAGAAATTTTAAAGGAATTAAACATAGAATACAAGCTCATAGAGCTTGAAACTTAAATAATATTATGATATAATACTAAAAAATTATAGAGAGAACTATAAAGAAAAGGATGAGTTTTTTATGTTTCAAAAATTAGAAGATGTGGAGAAAAGATATGAGGAACTAAATATTTTAATTAGTGATCCTAATGTTATTTCTAACCAAAATGAGTGGAAAAAATTAATGAAAGAACATAGTACTATTGAAGATGTTGTTTTTAAATTTAGAGAATATAAAGAGGTTCAAAAGGCTTTAAATGAAGCAAAGGAAATGCTTTCAGATTCAGAACTTAAAGATTTAGCAGAAGAGGAAATGCTTTCAGCAAAAGAGAAATTACCAATTTTAGAAGAAGAATTAAAAATTCTTTTAATACCTAAAGATCCAAATGATGATAATAATGTTATTTGTGAAATAAGAAGTGGAGCAGGAGGAGAAGAAGCAGCATTATTTGCAGGTACATTATTTAGAATGTATTCTATGTATGCAGAAAGAAAGCATTTTAAAATAGAAATTTTAAATACTAATGAAACAGAGTTAGGTGGATTTAAAGAAATTTCATTTATGATTACAGGAAAAGGTGCATATAGTAGATTTAAGTTTGAGAGTGGAGTTCATAGAGTACAAAGAGTTCCAGATACAGAAAGTAGTGGAAGAATACATACTTCAACAGCTACTGTTGCAGTGCTTCCAGAAGTAGAAGATGTAGAAGTAGAAATTAATCCAGCAGATATAAAAATGGAAGTATTTAGAGCATCAGGTGCTGGTGGGCAGCATGTTAATAAAACATCATCAGCAGTTAGACTAATTCATGAACCAACAGGTACAATTGCTGAATGTCAAACAGAAAGATCACAAGTTCAAAATAGAGAATATGCAATGAGACTATTACGTTCAAGAATTTATCAGATGGAAAAAGAAAAACAAGATAAAGAACTTGCAAATGAAAGAAAAAGTCAGGTTGGTTCGGGAGATAGAAGTGAAAAGATAAGAACATATAATTATCCTCAGGGAAGAATAACAGATCATAGAATAGGATTTAGTGTGTTCCAGTTCGAGAATTTCTTAAATGGTGATTTGGATGAAATGATAGATAATCTAATTGCTTCTAATAGAGCAGAACAATTAAAAAGTAGTGAAGAATAATTTAAAATATCAAAAAGAAGTTTTCTTTTTGATATTTTTTTAATTAATATATTATAAAATCTCTTTTTTAGAATAATATTAACTTATAGAAAATATTAAATAAATAAGAGGTGTTCATAAATGGAAAGTATAGGAAGTATTACAATTTTGGGATTAACCTTTGGTATGATTGGAACAACTTTAGGTGGGATATGTGGAGCTGTATTAGATTTAAAGTCAAATAAAATAATTAGTTTTATTTTGCAATTTGCAGCAGGGCTTATGACAGCAGTTATTTGTTTTGATTTAATACCTGAAAGTTTGAAATTTATTAATATTACAGGAACTATATTTGGAATTATATTTGGTGTTATTTTAATGATTTTTTGCAATGACTTGGTAAATAAGAAGTTTGTATCAAACAATAAAAATAATTCTAATTTATTAAAGATTGGAATTATTATAGGATTAGGTCTTACAATACACAATCTTCCAGAAGGTTTGGCAATAGGTTCTGGTTTTGAAGCATCAAATGAACTTGGAATAGCACTTGCAATAGCAATATGTATACATGATTTTCCAGAAGGAATTGCTATGGCTATTCCTTTAAAACAAGGTGGATATAGTAAATTAAAAGTTATTATATATACAGCAATATCAGGAATAAGTACAGGAGTAGGAGCTTTAATTGGGGCAATAATTGGTCATATTTCTGTAGAAATGATAGGTATATCATTAGGATTTGCAGCTGGAGCTATGTTATATATTGTCTCATGTGAAATTATACCAGAATCAAATTCTATGTATAAAGGCCGTATTAGTAAAATGGGGAATATTTTAGGAATATTGTTAGGGATGTTAGTAATATAAAAGACTCCCTTAAAAGGGAGTCAAAGATTTTAATTATATTCTTCAATCAACTTTTTTTGTGTAGGTATTAATGAGAAAATACCAAGTAATAATCCAATTTCAATAATGATTGTTTGTAATAAAGTATCAGTTCTAGAAACTTGAAAATCTCTTATTAATTCTACTGTTAGATGATTAGCAAAATCTTCGGTATATTGTGAATAGTAATTATTACTTAATTCTTTAATAGTAATTTTTTCATTATGAAATCTTATATTTAAAAACATTATAATTAAAATTACTGAAATTATAATTAAGCTCATAAAAAATAAATTCATTTTTGATGATACTTTGTGAATTTCATCTTTTTCTATTTGACATTTTTTAAATAAATCAAAAGTACTTAATTTACAAACAAGACGAATTAAAAAAAATGCCAAAAAAGATCCAATTAATGGAAGCGAATATTTCAATATGTCATAGTTTATAGAATTGATATTTTTATTTATACTATAAGAAATAAGAACAACTAATACTATAAATAAAAATAATATTAAAATTCCATATGCTATAAAACCGTTAATTAAACCTTTTACAGCTGTTTTAGTGCTTATATTTTTTTTATCCATTTTATACATTCCTTTCTTTTAAGGAATAAATTAGAATGAAAATAAATTTTCAAACTTTTTCTCCTTTGTACTTTTATATAATAAAATGATAACATATAGTAAAAAAAGTTACAATATGTTATAAAAATATTATTAAAAAACTTATTAAATTTAATTGACTAAATAAAAAAAGTAGTATATAATATCAAACAACAGTTCACTAAAAATAGAAAGGAGCTATGTTTATAAAAATTAACATAGAAAAATAAATGGATTTATTAGAAGGATTAAATGATAAACAATATGAAGCAGTTACTAAGACAGAAGGCCCATGTTTAGTAATAGCAGGTGCAGGAAGTGGAAAAACTAAAGTTTTAACTCATAAAATAGCATATTTAATGGGAGAAAAAAATATTAAGCCTTGGGATATTTTGGCTATTACTTTTACTAATAAAGCTGCAAATGAAATGAAAGAAAGAGTTCAAAATTTAGTAGGAGATGTGGCAAAAGATATTTGGATAGGCACTTTTCATTCTGTTTGTGTAAGAATATTAAGAAAATTTATAGACAGAATATCTGGCTATGATTCTTCATTTATAATTTTTGACACATCAGATCAAAAGACTTTAATAAAGCAGATATTAAAATCTAAAAATTTGGATGACAAAATTTTTACAGACAAGGCAATTCAATATGAAATTAGTAATGCAAAAAATGATATGATAGAGCCTGCTAGCTATTTAGCTAGAAATAAAGGTGATTTTAGAAAAGAACAAATTGGTGAAATTTATGAAATTTATCAGAAAAGATTACAAGAAAATAATGCAATAGATTTTGATGATATTATTAATTTTGTCATAAAAATATTAATGGAAAATATAGATATACTTGAATATTATACAGAGAAATTTAAATATGTTTTAGTAGATGAATATCAAGATACAAATAAATCTCAATTTACTCTTATAACATTACTTGCTTCAAAATATGGAAACATTACAGTTGTAGGAGATAATGATCAAGGAATATATTCATTTAGAGGAGCAGATATATCTAATATTTTAAATTTTGAAAAGGATTTTCCAGGTACACAAATAATAAAATTAGAGCAAAACTATAGATGTACACAAAACATATTAAATGTAGCAAATGCAGTTATAAAAAATAATGAAACTAAATATGAAAAGAAACTTTGGACAAGTAATGAAAATGGCTCGCTTCCATTTATATATAGAGGTGATGACGAATATGATGAAGCAAATTTTGTAGTAAAAAAGATAAATTCATTAAAAAGCACAGAATATTATAAATATTCAGATTTTGCAGTTTTATATAGAATGAATTCTCAATCACGTAGTATAGAAGATATTTTAAGGAGAGAAGATATACCATATAAAATAATAGGTGGGTTAAAATTCTATGAAAGAAAAGAAATAAAAGATATTATTGCATATTTAAGATTAATTCAAAATACGAATGATAATTTAAGTTTGTCAAGAATTATTAATGAACCTAAAAGAGGTGTAGGAAAAACAAGTTTAGATAATGTAGAAACAATTGCAAATAATGAAGGAGTTTCTATGTTTGAGGTTATAAAAAAATCAGCAGAATATGGACTAACAAGAGTATATACTAATACTAGAGAATTTATTGCAACAATAGAAGAATTAAGAGATAAAAAAGATGGAATGAAAATTTCTGATTTAATTAAGCAAACACTTCAAAAAACAGGATATACACAAGCTCTTCAAAATGAAAATACAGTAGAAGCTGAAAATAGGATAGAAAATTTAGATGAATTTTTAACTGTTGCCATGGAATTTGAAGAAGAGATGGTAGATAGTTCATTATCAGAATTTTTAGAAGGGATTACATTAAGTTCTGATTTAGATGGGTTAGAAGAAGCAGAAGAAACTGTTACTTTAATGACATTACATAGTGCTAAGGGTCTAGAGTTTCCAGTAGTATTTTTGGTTGGAATGGAAGAAGGAATTTTTCCAGGTTATAAGTCAATAGGGGAACAAAAGGAATTAGAAGAAGAAAGACGTCTTTGCTATGTTGGAATAACAAGAGCAAAAGAGAATTTATTTATGACTTGTGCAAGACAAAGGACTATTTTTGGTTCAACAAGTTGCAATAATCCATCAAGGTTTTTAAAAGAGATACCTGTATCTATGTTAGAAGGTGCAGAAGAAGCACTAGAAAAGAAAGAAAATAGATTTGAAGAGCAGGATAAGTATGGATTAAATAGACGTGAATGGAAATATGGAAAATCAAAAGAGGAATATAATTCTACAATTACTTCTTATAGGTCATCAGAAAATACAGTAATAGGAAGTAAAAGTAGTTCTAGTTCAGATGCATTTAAATTTAGAAGTGCAGATAGTTTTTTGAAATCATTAAATGTACAGCCAAAATCAGATGTTGATTTATCTGTATATAGTAAAGGGGTAAAAGTATTTCATAAGAAATTTGGTGAAGGTATAATAAGTAAAGTTGAAACAGAAGGAGAAGATTTAAAAGTAGATATAGATTTTAATAAATGTGGGCATAAACGATTAATGGCGAGATTTGCGGGACTAGAAGTTTTATAGAAAAAATAAGAACAACTAAAAAATTATTTGGATTTTAATTTAAATGACTTTTATTTAATAGTTAATTATAGAATGGAGTAAATATAATGGAAAATATTTATATAGAATATCCAAAATGTTCTACTTGTATAAAAGCTAAAAAATGGTTAAAAGATAATAATATTAAATTTTTAGAAAGAAATATTGTTACTGAAACTCCAATAATTGAAGAATTAGAGAAATGGATAGAATTTAGTGGACAAGATATAAAAAAGTGGTTTAATACAAGTGGACTAAAGTATAAGCAATTAAATCTTAAAGACAAATTAAAAATAATGAGTAATAAAGATAAAATAGAATTGTTAGCAAGTGATGGAATGCTTATAAAGAGGCCTATATTAATAACTAAAGAGAAAATATTTATAGGATTTAAAGAAGAAAATTGGAAAAATTTGATAAAATAGAAAATGTTAAAAAAATTGGTAAAAAACTCTTTTAAATTTAAAAGGTTTTTGTTATAATTATTCTGCACTTATTGTTACCCCTTTTAATGTTCAGGAATTACATTATTGGAAATTTATATAAGTGCATAATTTTTTAAAAATTACTAAATATGTTGATAAAATTAAATTAATTCAATATTTTTGTAATAAAAAATTGTAAATAATTATGGAAATTATATAAACTAAGATGAGAATAAATTCCCCATTGTCAAGATGGGGAATTTATTGTATAATGTAACGGTATAAAATAATGTGGAGGTTATGATTAAATGCTTATATCGAATGGAGTTACAATACGTTTTGGAAAGAGAGTATTGTTTGAAGATGTAAATATAAAGTTTACAAAAGGAAATTGTTATGGATTGATAGGAGCTAATGGAGCTGGTAAATCTACATTTTTAAAAGTTTTATCAGGAGAAATAGAGCCTAATAAAGGTGAAGTTATTTTAGATAAAGGTGAAAGGTTATCTGTTTTAAAACAAGATCACTTTGCATTTGAAGGATATACTATTTTAGATACTGTAATGATGGGAAATAGTGAACTCTATAGAATAATGAAAGAAAAAGATAGTATATATGCTAAGCCTGATTTTTCAGAAGAGGATGGAATGAGGGCTGCTAAGCTTGAAGAGAAGTTTGCTGAGCTTGATGGATGGAATGCTGAAGCTGATAGTGCTAAATTATTAAATGATTTAGGCATAGGAAGTGAGCTTCATTATAAATATATGAGTGAAATTGAAGCTAAAGATAAAGTAAAAGTTTTGCTTGCACAAGCATTATTTGGAAATCCAGATGTTCTTTTATTAGATGAGCCTACAAATGATTTGGATTTAAAAGCAATAAACTGGTTACAAGATTTTTTAATTGACTTTGACAATACAGTTATTGTAGTATCACATGATAGATACTTTTTAAATAAAGTTTGTACACATATTGCTGATGTTGATTTTGGAAAAATTAAAGTTTATCCAGGAAATTATGATTTTTGGTATGAATCAAGTCAACTTGCATTAAAACAAATGAAAGAAGCTAATAAAAAGAAAGAAGAAAGAATTAAAGAATTACAAGACTTTATTGCGAGATTTAGTGCTAATGCTTCAAAATCAAAGCAGGCTACATCTAGAAAAAAATCTTTAGAGAAAATAGAATTAGATGAAATTAAACCATCAAATAGGAAATATCCATATATAGATTTTAAACCAGATAGAGAATATGGAAAAGATATATTAGAAGTAAGGAATTTAACTAAAACAATAAATGGTGAAAAAATATTAGATAATGTTTCATTTACAATTAAGCGTGATGAGAAAGTTGCATTTTTATCTGATAATGAAATAGCTAAAACTGTGTTATTTCAAATTTTGTCAGGTGAGTTGGAACCAGATTCTGGAGAAGTAATTTTTGGGATAACAATATCAAAGGATTATTTTCCAAAAGATAACAGTTATTTATTTGATGAAGGTATGAATATAGTGGATTGGCTTCGTCAATATTCAAAAGATCCTGATGAAACTTATGTTAGGGGATTTTTAGGAAGAATGCTATTTTCAGGAGATGAAGCTTTAAAAGAGGTAACAGTTTTGTCTGGTGGAGAAAAAGTTAGGTGTGTTTTATCAAAGCTAATGTTATCAGGGGCAAATTTTTTGATATTTGATGAACCTACAAATCATTTAGATATGGAAAGTATAACAGCATTAAATGAAGGTTTACAAAAGTATAAAGGAATATTAGTTTTTACTTCACATGATCATCAATTGACTCAAACAGTTGCCAATAAAATAATAGATTTAAAAGATGGAAAAAATATAGTTGTAAGAGAATGTACATATGATGAATATTTAGAGGAAACATCAATATAAGGATATGAGATTATGTTGAAGAGAATGGATTTATTAGGAGCAAAAAGAATTTATAAAATTGGGATTTTGTATGATTTTCCTAGTAATGAAAGAATACCATATAAGAAATACAAAAAGGCTATAAAAGAAAATAATATGAAAGCATATGGATTTTATATGGAAAATGAATTATATGGATATATTGTTACAAGAGAAATAGAAAATATTGTTTTTATATCTTATTTAGCAATAAGAAGAAAATACCGTTATAGTGGATATGGCAGTATACTTTTAAAAGAGTTAAAAGAGTTTTTTAAAAATAATGAATTTATAATATTAGAAGTTGATTCTAAACTTGGTACTAAAAATAAAAAAGAATTAGAAGTTATTAATAGAAGAAATAATTTTTATTTAAAAAATGGATTTAAGAAAATTGAAAATATAGAATATAATGTTTATGGAGTTGAATATGATTTACTTATATATAAATTAAATTGTAAATCTATTTCAAATTCTGAAATATTAGAAATTATGGAAAAGTTTTATAAAGATATTATTGATATGAGGTTTTTTCATACTAAAGTGAAATAATAGGAGATTTAAAATGGACAAAATTTTCAAGAAGATAGCAGAAGAATTGAATATAAGAGAAAATCAAGTAGAGGCTACAGTAAAGCTTATTGATGATGGAAATACAATTCCATTTATTGCACGTTATAGAAAAGAAGTTACAGGAAATTTAAGTGATGAAACTTTAAGAATTTTAGATGAGAGACTTAAATATTTAAGAAATTTAGAAGCTAGAAAAGAAGAAATTATTAGACTTATAGATGAACAAGGTAAATTAACAGACGAATTAACAGTAAAAATTGCATCTACAATGGTTCTATCTGAATTAGAAGATATTTATAGACCATTTAGGCCTAAAAAGAGAACTAAAGCTACAATAGCTAAAGAAAAGGGGTTAGAACCATTAAGTCAAATTATTTATTTACAACAAGAAAAGAAAAATATTTATGAAATTGCAGATGAATATATTGACGAAGAAAAAGGTGTAAATAATAGAGAAGATGCGATTTCAGGGGCTTTAGATATAATAGCAGAAAATATTGCAGATGATAGCGATTATAGGAAAAAAATAAAATCAATGAATTTTAGAGAAGCAGTAATATCTACACATCAAGCAAAAGAAGAAAAATCTCCATACGAAATGTATTATGATTATAAGGAAGCAATTTTGAGAATGCCAAGTCATAGAATTTTGGCAATAAATAGGGGAGAGAAGGAAGAATTTTTAAAAGTAAAATTAGAGAGTCCAGATGATAAAATATTAGCTTATTTGGAAAGACAAGTTATTTTGGATAATAAAAGTCAATTTGCTAGCGTGCTTGTTACTGCTATTGCAGATTCTTATAAAAGATTAATAGCACCTTCAATTGAAAGAGAGATAAGAAATGATTTAACAGAAAAAGCAGAAGAACAAGCTATAAAGGTATTTGGTAAAAATGCTAAGCAGTTACTTATGCAACCACCAATTAAAGATATTACAGTTATGGGATTTGATCCAGCATATAGAACTGGTTGCAAAATTGCAGTTATTGATAAAACAGGAAAAGTTTTATCTACTACTACTGTATATCCAACAGAGCCTCAAAACGATGTAGAAGGGTCAAAAAAGGTTTTAAAAGAATTAATAAATAAATATAACGTAAATATGATTTCAATAGGAAATGGGACAGCCTCACGCGAATCAGAGACATTTGTGTCTGATATGTTAAAGGAAATTGATGGAGAAATTTATTATGCAATTGTTAGTGAGGCAGGAGCATCTGTATATTCTGCTTCAAAACTTGCAACAGAAGAATATCCAGATATAAATGTTTCATTAAGAGGCGCTATTTCAATAGCAAGACGTTTACAAGATCCATTATCTGAACTTGTAAAAATAGATCCAAAATCAATAGGAGTAGGTCAATATCAACATGATGTTAATCAAAAAAGATTAAGTGAAAGTATAAGCAATGTTGTTGAAGATGCAGTTAACTCTGTTGGTGTTGATGTAAATACTGCTACACCATCACTACTTTCATATGTGTCTGGGATTAATGGAACTATTGCTAAAAATATAGTTAAATATAGAGATGAAACAGGAGAATTAAAGCAAAGAAAAGATTTATTAAAAGTTCCAAAATTAGGACCAGCAGCATTTAAACAATGTGCAGGATTTATTAGAATATTTAATGGAAAAAATCCATTAGAAGTTACTGCAGTTCACCCAGAAAGCTATGAGGTTGCAGAAAAATTATTAACAAAATTGGGATATTCTGTGGAAAATATTCTTGAAAAAGACAAATTAGAAGAATTAAAAAAGGCATTAAAAGAAGTTAATGTAGAAAAAATGGCAATAGAACTTAATGTTCGGTGGATTAACTTTAAAAGATATAATAGAAGAAATTTCAAAACCTGGTAGAGATCCAAGAGAGAGTATGCCAAAACCAATTTTGAGAAGTGATGTTTTAAAATTTGAAGATTTACAAGATGGAATGGTTTTAACTGGTACAGTAAGAAATGTAATAGATTTTGGAGCATTTGTTGACATAGGTGTTAAATATGATGGTTTAGTTCATATTTCAGAGATATCAGATAAATATATTAAAAATCCTTCAGAAGTTGTTTCAGTTGGAGATATTGTAAAAGTAAAAGTTATAAATATAGATAATGAAAGGCATAAAGTATCATTATCTATGAAAGTATAAAAATAAAATACAAAAAGTCATATAAGGCTTTTTGTATTTTATTTTTATAGAAAAAATTATGTTTCACTTTCTAAATTTTCATAGAATATTAATGTACTAATTACAATATATGGTTTAACTAATGTGTATAATATTATAGCAATTGGCATTAAATATTCTATTTGGACAAATTTATTTAAAATAAATATTAAAATACTTGATAAAATTAACCAAGGTAAAAAAGATAAAATTAAAATAAAATAATTTAAAATTTGTCCTTTCATTATTTTTTTTGAGTTTTTTGCTATATCAGATACAGGTATTTCTGGATGATTATAATAAATATATGGAACCATAATAAATTTAATTAAAAAGTATATTAGTATTATAAATGATATACAAATAATAATACAAGCTAGTGGCAACATATTTTGGTAAAAACATAGAAAATTATAACTATTTATATATGCCCATAAAGTACCAAGTAAGTAAAATATAGAAAATATAAATAATAATAGTGGTATTAAAATATTAATTAAAATATTTATAATGATTTTTGCATATTTACCTATATTTAAAATTGTTATATCAATAAACTTTGTTATAGATTTTGTTTTATCATCAGTTAAACTTATTATATTTGCAATTATACTATAACTTAAAGATATAGATATAATTGCAAATAATGCTTGAATAATAATTTTTATAATTTCATTTTGCATAGAGCTATTAATGTAGTTAAGTATATAATTTAATATAAAAATTATAATAAAATAAATTAAACTGGTAGAGGAACATTTTATATATTTTTTCTTTAATTTAGCTTTAGCAGACTGCTTTATTTCTTTTGTAGTCATACTTCACCTCTATCTACTTTATTTTGAATTTCAAGTATTTCGTCATAATGGTTATCTAAAATATCTAAAAATACTTTTGCAATATCTGGGTCAAATTGTGTACCAGAACATTTCTCAATTTCTGCTCTAACTACTTCTAATGGAAGTGCATTTCTGTATGAACGTTTGGAAGTCATAGCATCAAATGTATCTGCAATAGATGCAATTCTTGCAAAAAGTGGAATATCATTGCCTTTGAGTTTTCCAGGATATCCAGTTCCATCATATTTTTCATGATGATGATATACAACTGGTATCATATCTTGAAAGATAGTAGCATTTGAAAGTATGTGTTTTCCAATTGATGGGTGATTTTTTATTTCACTATATTCATCATCAGTAAGTTTTGATTCTTTAAGAAGTATACTATCAGGTACACCAATTTTTCCAATATCATGAAAAAGTCCACCAATTTCAAGTATTTTTAAATCCGATTCAGAAAGTCCCATATATTTTCCAATTAAAATAGAAAATTCAGAAACTCTATCTGAATGACCTCTTGTATATTGGTCTTTGGCTTCAACAGTATATCTTAAAGTTTGAATACTTTCTAAATAAGCTTTTTCTAAATCTTCTTTAGATTGCTTAAGTTCATCATTTATTTTATTAATAACATTCATTTGTTCAATAGATTTTATAGCTGATTCTATCAAAAGTAATAATTGATCAAATTTATCACTTTTTTCGCAGTACCCTTGAATAGATAATTTTCTAATTGTTTCTAATGGGGGAGCTAAATCTTTATGACCTGTAAGTAGTAATATGTATAAATTAGAATTGAATTTTCTAATTTCTTCTACTACTTTATCTCCATGTATTGGTGTCATAATGAAGTCAAGTAATAATAAATCAAAATGTTCATTTTTAATACGTTCTATAGCTTCTAATGGATTTGTAATACCAGTTAATTGATATCCAGAACGTTTTAAAAATACTGATAAAGAATCAATAATACCAGATTCATCATCAACGGCTATAATTTTATATGGCTTTTTTTCAATTCCTTGTTCTGAATGACGCATATGATACCTCTCTTTTTATAATATATAAATATATTATCTATTTAAAATATAAATAAGTCAATAGTTTTGTAAAAAAGATAATGGACTTTCACAAAAGTGAAAGCCCATTATCTTTTTCAGAAATAACCTATTCTTTAGTAGTATCAAGTTTGTTAGAATAGCGTAATTTCCTAAGTTTGATAGCATAGGGATAATCCATACTATATTGTCCCAAATCATCTCTTAAAATGGGTTTGTCTGGCAACCCCAAATCTCTAGCCGGAAAAGTGTCAATAATCCGTCCACATGCTTCAGGATATTCTTTCATAATATTACACTCCTTTCCAGGATATTTCAATAATCTACAAAAATAATATATCATTTTAATATGTTATAGTCAAGATATTGGTATTGATATATAAAATGTGGTACCATTTGAATTACTTTCAAAACTTATATTTCCACCAAATTGTGTTTTTAAATTTGAATAAGATATAAATAATCCGAATACCAGTTCCATTTTTACCTTTAGTAGATACAAATTCTTTAAATAATTTTTTCTGTATTTCAGGAGGAATGCCACATCCTTTATCTGAAATTGTAATTATTACATTATCTTTTGTATTTTCTACAATTAAATCAATGCTTTTGTTCGGTTCACCATTATATGATTGTATAGAATTTGAAATTAGATTATTTATAATTTGTACTAAACTATTCATATTTCCATGTAAATCTATTTCATTATCTAAATTATAAGATATATTTAAAGTAACTAAAGCTTGTTGTAATTCATGTTTCATAAGGATATTGACATTTTTAATAAGATCATTAATTGAAAATGTTTCAAATGTATTTTCTGTAAAAGAGGCTGCTTGACCACGAATAGCAGTAACAATATCTGACATGTATGATGTATAATTTTTGATTTTTTCTATCCAATTCATCATATCTTTTGAAATAGCTATATGATCTTCTATTGTTACAGATGAATCTGTAATAGAGGTTGAATATTCATTTATTAAGTCGGATAATCCTTCAGTAGCACCACTTATAGAGAAAATAGGAGTTTTTAAATTATGTGCAACTCCGACTTATCATTTGTCCAAGTGAGGCTAATCTCTCTTTTTCTATAAGAATGCTTTGATTTGACTTTATTGTTTCTAAATCTTTATGGTGTTCAGTAATATCTTTTACTAATATAAGAGTTCCTATAAACATACTGTCAGACCTAATACTATTTATTTCTAGTCTTAAAAATTTTTGTATATTTTTAAATTCTAATTCAATAACTAAAGTTTCATTAGAGGTTTTAACAGACTGTATAGCATTTATTATAGTATTTTCAGTAATTTCATCAAAATTTTTTAATGAAATTAAATCAAATATATGAATATAATTAATTTTTTTGTTTTTTATTTTAAAGATTTCTAAAAATGGAATGTTATAATCAGTAATTATATTTTTTTCATTTAAAACTATGTAGCCATCTGAAATTCTGTTAACAATCTTATTTAGTGCTATAGGAAGTGCATCTAATAATTGATATTTAAATAATGCTAGTGTAAAACAAATAAGTGAAATAGAAAGTGCTATTGGTGTAACATAAACAGTAAAATCTATGATTTTAAATATTCCAAGTAAATTTAATAAAAGTGGAAAAGAGATTCCTATTATAAATAGATTTAATGGTTTAGAATGTTCTTTTAAATATTTTATTAATTTTATAATAGCAATAATATATATTATGTATGAGTATATTTCGTTTAATATAAATAAGGGACCAAAAGTACAATTATTTAAATTTAAATCATAATTTTTAAAAAATAAATGAGTTATATTATTTGTCCATAAACCAAGTAAACAAATAATGGGAATTATAAATAAAAATAAATGTTTAGGCTTAAATTTTATTTTTGTATTTGTGAATATTAGAACTGTAAAAAGTAAAGAAATTGGAAAAAGTATAATTCCAATATAATAAAAATATGAGAAATATATGGGTTCTATATTTAAAGAATTTGATAATTGCATTTGTAAAAAAAGAAAAATACAAGTTGTAATTAGTAAAATCATATTGCAACTAAAAATTTGTTGTAATTGAGTTTTATTGATTTTTTTTAAGAAATATATTAAGAATATTAAAATTATTGATAATAGTATACCAATTGTAAATGAGTAAAATAGTGTATTCATTTTTTTAAATTTCCCCTTTTTCTTATGTAATATATAAATATATTATCTATTTAAAATATTAATAAGTCAATAGAGATTATATAAAAATATAGTAAAAAAGCATCTTTTAAAACACTTTTTTACTATAACTTTAAACTGGTATAATTATATAGAATGTAGTACCATTTTTACTAGTTTCAAAACTTATGCTTCCATTGAAATGAGCTTTAATATTTGAATTTGACATAAATAGTCCGAAGTCCAGTACCATCTTTTCCTTTAGTTGTAATCATTTCTTTAAATAATTTATTTTGGACATTTTCAGGAAGACCTGATCCAAAGTCTTGAACTGAAATAATAACAGTATGATTATTTTTATCAAAGCTAGCAGATAAATTTATGATTTTTTCTTTTTCAGTATTTGAATAAGCTTCAATTGCATTTGAAATTAAATTATCTACTACTTGTACTAAACTGTTTATATTTCCATTTATTTTAATATTATTTGGAACATCATTTTTAATATTTAGAGTTGCTAGTTTTTCTTTTAATTCATGTTGCATTAAAATTGATATATGTTGGAATAATTCACTAATAGGAAATAGGATATTTTGTTCTTCCGACATTGTAACAGCTTGTCCTTTAACTGTTGTTATAACTTCAGACATATATGAAATATGTTCTTTTAATTTTGAGATCCATACATTCATATCTTTTGCAATATCATGCATATCTTCATTGGTAACTTCAGAATCATCTATAGATTCATCATATTCTTTTATTAAATCTGACAATCCTTCTAATCCACCAGATATTGAAAATATAGGAGTTTTTAGGTTGTGTGCAATACCACCAATCATTTGACCGAAGTGATGCTAAACGTTCTTGTTCTATTAATAATTCTTGATTTGCTTTTATTTGTAATTTGTCATGTTCTTTTTGAGTAACATCTTTAAAAAATATTAAAGTTCCAACATATAGATTATCTTTTAGCATTGGGGATAATTCAATAGAAAAATATTTATCTATTTTATCAAAGTATTTATCTATAATTGTTTTAGAATTGTTTGTTTTTACTAAATCTAATAATAATTTTAAATCATCTTTTGAAATATTATTTAAATTAATATTAAAAATAGATTTATTTATTAAAGTTTCTTTTTTATATTTAAATGTTTCTAAAAATGATTTATTACAAGATACTATCATATTTTCATCATTAAGTACTAAATAACTATCAGATAATGTATTAACAATTACTTGTAGTGCTATTGTATTAACATTCATAAAATCAAATTTGAATATTGCTATAAATAATAAGATTATAGTAAGTGTAAATGAGATAGGAGTAGCATATATTGTTAATTTTACTAAATTTAATATTCCAGCAACGTTTATAAGTACAGGTATAGTGATTGAAAGTAGGAATAATAGACTTTGAGCAGATATTTTCTTACTTTGTTTTAAAGAGTATTTTAATAATATCACTATACTTATTAATAATAATAAATATGTATGAATTGTGTATATGTAAAAGAATGGACCAAAAACAGTTTCATTTAATGATAATGAATAATTTTTATAAAATAAATTATGAAAGTTATTTGTCCATAGTATTAAAAGAGATAAAATAGGAATAAAAAATAATAACATATGATATGTTTTTATTTTAAAATTAGGTTTTGAAAAAACTTGAGATGTAAAATATAAAAATACTGGTAAAAATACTATTCCGATATATGCAAAATAATCAAAATAAATAGGATTAATATTTAATTTTTGACTTAATAAGCATTGTAAAACTATACTAGTATCCCATATAATCATTAAACTAAAAACTATAGAAAATAATTTTACTATTTTTTTATTTGATTTTGATTTTTTAAGATAACTTTGCATAATAATAAGGAAAATAGTAGAAATTATAAGAACTATTGCAGAAGATAAATTTGTCATATAAAAACCTCCTATATAAATTAAAACAGTTTAGTATTTTTAAAATACCAAACTGCTTTTAAAATTAATTATAATTCAAATAAATATAAAATTAATTTAATATATTTTCTATCAATTATAGGCCATTTAAATCCAGTTTTTTCTAAAAATTTTGTAGTAAAATCATTGTTTAGTCTAATATCAGAAGAGTATACTAAATTAAAGTCTGCATCCATATCATTTATAATTGAAGAAATAATATTTCTTTTGTTTGGTTCTTTTAAAGTTTGTTTTAATAATTTTTTAAAATCTTCATCTGGAATAATTGATGGATTTTTAAAAATTGTATTTACTAATTCTTTTACTATTATATGATTAGGATTGTATAAATGCAAGATATTTATTGATTTATTATAATATTCTATTGATTTAATTACTGCTTTAGATAAATAGTCAACAGGAGTAAACTCAACAGGGAAATCTTTTAAATATTCTGGCATTGACCCAAGTTTTATAAAAGTTTGGATACGATTATATAAAGCATTTTCTAGTTTATTAATTTGAAAAATACCATCAGAATATCTAGGAGTAATATATCCGAACTCTTAAAATTAATCCATCCAAATTATTATTAATAATATTTTCTAAAACTAATTTTTCAGCTTCAAATTTACTATATGTATATACACTTTCAAATGATTGACCGAGCAAATAATTTTTGTTCATTATAATTTACTATAGAGTCAAAATTGTTTAATTTTGATTTTTCTCCTACTAAAGTATTTCCGAGAAACACTAGTTGTAGAAATTTGTATAAACTTTTTATTTTCTTTTAATGCAAAAGTAATTAGATTTTTAACTCCATTAACATTTACTTTTTCAAAATCACTGTAATATCCATAATGTTTAACATTTGCAGCAGAATTAATTATATATTTAGTTTTATTTTTTAATAATTCATAATTAGATTTTGAAAGTTTTAAATTTTCTTCAGAAATATCTGCTTCAATAACAATGATTTTTTTTCCAAATTCATTATCATATTTATTTCCAAAATAGAAATTTAATCTATTTTTTAATCTTTCTTCACCAGGTGTACCTTTTTTATTGCGTCTTATTAAACAGTATATAGTGATATCCTTTTGCATTAATTCATTTAAAATATGAGCACCTAAAAATCCAGTAGCTCCTGTCAATATAACATTTTCAATAGGTGTGTATTTTAAATCTTGAATATTATTAATATTATTTTTTGAGATTACTTTGTTTATTTCAGTATAGTCATAATTATTATTTTGAGGAGTAACTTCTGTAGTAATATTAGAATCTATACGAAGAGCTAAATCCTTAATAGTATTAAATTTAAAGATATCAGCATATGGTACATTTATATTTTCATTTAATAATTCTATTTGAAGACGAAGTGCTGTTAATGAATCAGCTCCAATATCAAATAAATTATCAGTAATACTTACTGGTTTTATTGATAAAATATTTTCTACTAATTTAGTAATTAATTTTTCTGTATTAGTTTCAGGATTTACAATATTAGTTATATTTTTTGTAAACTCTGGAGTAGGAAGATTTTTTCTGTCTATTTTTCCATTAGGGGTGTATTTAAAATCATCTAATTGTTTTAAATACGCTGGAATCATATATGTTGGCAATTTTTTTCTTAAATATTCTTTTAATATAGTTAAATTTATTTTTTTATTTGCTGTAAAATATGCACATAAAATTTCTCTGTCAGAAGTATCTTTTTTAACACATACAGCAGTATTTGAAATATTTTCAAAACTTGAGATTTGTTTTTCAATTTCTCCAAGTTCAATACGTAATCCATGAATTTTTACTTGAAAATCTGATCTTCCTATATAATCAATATCTCCATTTGGGGTTAATTTTGCAATATCTCCAGTATTATACATTTTTGTATTAGAAATAAATGGATTATCTATAAATTTTTCTTTTGTTAAATCATCACGGTTCAAATACCCATTTCCAACACCATCTCCACCAATAAATAAATTTCCAGGAATTCCAATAGGTAAAATGTTTAAATTATTATCTAAAATATAGGTATAAGTATTAGCTATAGGAGTACCAATAGTTATTTTTTGAGTATCAGTTAAGTCTTTAATAGTAGACCATACAGTAGTTTCAGTAGGACCATACATATTAAATATTTTAGCATTTGTTAATTCTTTTAGTTTTTTTATTAGGTTTGAAGGAACAGCTTCACCACCAACTAATATATATTTTAATTTTCTAATATATTCTAAAGAATTTTCATTACTAATTAAAAGCATTAATTTTGATGGAGTAGTTTGTAAAATTTTAATATCATTTTTTAAGCATAATGCATTTAATGCTTGAGGTATAGTTTGCTCTTCATTATTAGCTATTACAGTTGTTATTCCACTACAAAGAGGTAATAAAGATTCAAGAACAAATATATCAAAACATATTGTAGTTAAAGAAACCATATTAAAGTTTTTATTAAATTTTATTTTATTATTAATTCCATATATAAAATTAATAACATTTTTGTTAGTTAGCATAACACCTTTAGGATTTCCGAGTAGATCCAGATGTATATATTACATATGCTAAACTTTCTGAGTTTATTTTTATATCTAAATTGTCTGTGTCTTTATTATTATATATTTTTTTATTATCTAATTTTACATTAATTATATCGCATTCAACATTAAATTTATCTTCTACAGTAGGTTCACTTAAAAGTATTTTTGTGTTACTATTTTCTAATATATATTTAACTCTATGTTCTGGGTAAGTAGGGTCAATAGGTACATATGCAGCTCCTAATTTTAGAATTGCTAACATACTTATTAATACTTCACAAGAACGATTAAGTAAAATACCAATAACATCTCCATTTTTAATATTATATTTTAATAAAAAATGTGCTAAATTATTTGCTTTAGAATTTATTTCAGAATAAGTAAGAGAAGTATCACCATATATAACAGCTATTTTGTCTGGAGTTTTTAAAACTTGCTCTTCAAATAGTTCACTTATTGTTTTTTCTTTAGGATATTTTAAACTAGTTTTATTAAATTCATATATTATTTTATTTTTTTCTATATCAGACATTAACTGTAAATCTTTTATTTTAGTAGTTGGTTTATTCAGTACATTTTTAATAATTTCTATATAATGATTTGAAAAATCATTTATAAATTCTTTGCTAAATAAATCAGTACAATATTCAAAATTTAATTCCATAGTATCTTCAGTAGGCATAACTTCTAAACTTAAGTCAAATTTTGATATTTTAGTATCTGGAATAAAATATTCAGCTTTTATAGGAATATTTATTTTAGGCATTCCATTATTTTGATATGTAAACAAAACATCAAATAGTGGATTTCTACTTAAATCTCTCTTTATTTCTAGATTTTTAATTAATTCATTAAATGAGTAATTTTGATTTTTAAATGCTTCTAGTGATATTTGTTTTATATATTTGCAAAAATTACTAAAGCTTAAATTATTGTCTATATTAGCATCTAAAACAAGTGTATTTACAAACATACCGATAATATTAGAAACATTTGGCAAATCTCTACCTGAAACAGGAGTTCCAACTAATATTTCTTCATTGTCTGAATATTTATATAAAAGTATATAATAAACAGATATCATAAACATAAATGGTGTTATATTATTTTTATTGCAAAAATCTAATATATTTTTAGTTAGAGTTTTGTTAATATTTTTATAAGTTTTTGCACCATTATAAGTAAATGAGGATGGCCTATTGTAAGTAGTTGGTAAATTCAAAGGTTTAATATCTTTATTGAACTTTGTAATCCAATAATTTTTACTATTAATATCTATATGTTCTTTTTCAAATTTTGCATAGTCCTTATAAGTTAATTGTATTTTTTCTAAGTGTTCATCATTATATAGCTTACAAAGTTCACTTATAAATATCTGGAATGAAGTTCCATCTGCTATAATATGATGCATACTAATTAAAATTAAATAATGTTTATTTTCAAGTTTACAAATTCCAGCTTTAATTAAAGGAGCTTTGGATAAATCAAACTTCGTATTAAAATTATTTAATATTTGATTTTTAGATTTATTAGTTCCATCAATAATTTCTGGAACAATAGTAATATCTTTATGTATTTTTTGTACAATTTCTCCATTTACAAGTTCAAATGAGGTTCTAAAAGCCTCATGTCTTTCAACTAATTTATTAATATATGATTCAATTTTTTTTGTATCAATATTATCAAAAACTTCAATTCCACCAGTCATATTGTAAATAGGATTACTTGCCATTTCAGAAGAATAATAAATACCTTCTTGCAATGAAGAAATAGGGTAAAAGTCTCTTATTTCACAAGGCTCAATAACTTCTATAGTAGAAGAGATTTCTGTATTATCTAATAATTTAGATAATAAATTTATTGTATTATTTTCAAAAATATTTCTAATAATTAGTTTTTTATTAAATGTAGTTTTAATTTCAGTTATTAATTGAATAGCAATTAATGAATCAGTTCCTAAATTAAAGATATTTTCATCAATATTATTTATTTGAATTTTTAATAGTTTTTCTAGAATGCTACAAACTATTTTCTGAGTTTCTGTAATAGGTGGATTTATTATTTCAGTATATTCAATTGTTTGAGGTAGTGCCTTTTTATCAATTTTTCCATTAGGTGTTTTAGGAAATTTATCTAATATAGAAAAACTACTAGGTACCATATAATTTGGTAAATTATCTAGTAAATATATTTTTAGTTCTTCTAAATCAATAGGTTCAGAAGATGTTATGAATGTATGTAGAATATCTTTATTATTTATTTTTCTTAAAACAACAACAGAATTAATAGAAATATTTGGCTTAAAAGTGTTTATTTTATATTCAATTTCTCCAAGTTCAATACGTAATCCTCTTAATTTAATTTGATTATCATTTCTACCTTTACAGTAAATATTCCCATCATTTGACCAAAGACCTATATCTCCAGTTTTATACATAATTCCATTATTAAAAGGATTTTTAATAAATGCTTTTTGAGTTAAATCATTTCTATTTAAATATCCATTTCCAACACCATCACCAGCTATATAGATTTCTCCAATAGTATTTGGTGGAAGCAAGTTTAAATCACTATTTAAAATATAAATATCAGTATTAGCTATTGGTTTTCCTATCGTAATTTCATCTACATTAGTTACATCTGTAAATGTTGAAAAAATAGTAGTTTCAGAAGGACCATATCCATTATAAATAGTAGCATTAGGTGATATTTTTTTAATATTTTGAACAAGTTCTTTTGGTAATTGTTCTCCAGCTAATATAAAATATTTTAAATTAGAAAAGTTACTTTTGTTTTTTAAATTTTCTAAATGAAATTTCATAACAGAAGGAGTAGTTTGAATGGCATCAATACTATTATTTTTAATGATTTCTTCAAGAGAACTAGTATCTTTTTGTTCAAAGTTATCTGTTAAAAATAGATGTACACCACACATTAAGGAAATTAATGTTTCAAAGCCAAAAATATCAAAAGAAATAGTAGTAATAGAAATCATAGAGTAATTAATACCATTTTTTAAATATTCTGCTTTTTGTAACATAGCATTATAAAAGTTAGTATAATTTTTTTGTGTTAATTTTACTCCTTTTGGTAAACCAGTTGAACCAGAAGTATATATTAAATAAGATAAATCTTCAGGATTTATTTTTAAATCTAAATTTTCTTTATTTTTACAGTAATAATCATTATTTAAATCTATTTCTATAATATTTTTAAAATTAGTTTTATTTTTTAAATTCTTTTGAGTAAGTAGAATATTAGCTTTGCAATTACTTAAAATATATTCTATACGTTCTTCAGGATAATCAGGATCTATTGGTAAATATGCACATCCAGCTTTGAGTATAGCTAAAATTCCTATTATTACTTCAAAAGAACGATAAGACATTATAGGAATGATTGCATTTTTACTGTTAGTGTTTTTGGCAATAATATGAGCTAAACTGTTTGCTTTTTCATTTAATTCACTAAAAGATAAAGTTTTATTATGAAAAGTTAAAGCTGGTTTTTTTTGATTTTTCTTTACTTGTTCTTCAAAATATTGAATAACTGGAATATTTTTATTATATTTAAGTTTAGTATTATTAAACTTATTTAATATCATTTTAGTTTCTTTTTCTGTTGTAATATTTATATTTTTTATTGATATATCTTTTTCTAAAACTTGATTTATAATATAAAATAATCTTTCATTAATTTTTTTAATATCTTGTTTAGTATATTTATTAATTTTGTAATCATAAGATAGAGTAAGTTCACCAGTTTCATCTAAGTCATAAAGTTGTATTTCCAAATTTTCATTGCAATTACCATTAAAAGCCCAACGAGTTTCAAAGTTATAGTCTGTAACTTTATTAGCTTTAGTAATCTGGTAAGATAAAACAATATTATATAAGCTTGGAGTAGATGGATTCATTTTACGTACATCTTCCAAAATATAGTTATATGAGTATTTTTGATGTTTTAACATTTCTCTTGAAGAATGAGAAATAACATTTAAAAACTCTAAAAAGTTTTCTTCTGGACTTATGTTTATTCTAAATGGAGATACATTAATAAACATTCCATTTGTATTTTTTTCTTTAAAATTTGATCTATTTAAAATTGGTGTTCCGAATTACAAAATCATTTATATTACTAATTTTATACATATATATTGAAATTATTGCCATAAAAAAATTAAAAACAGAGATTTTATTTTCTTTACAATAATTTTGTATATTTGTAACTAATTCTTTATTAATAATAAAACTTTCTCTATTTGCTGTACAAGAAAATTCATCTTTATTTGTTAAACTACCTGGAATTTCTATAAGATTTGGAATTGTTTTAAATATATTTTGCCAATATTCTTTATCTTTTAAAAATTTTTCAGATTTAATATATTCTTTTTCACTTTTTAAATAATCTATATAGGAATAAGATAAACTTTCTTCAGAGGTGTTTCCATTTAAAATTGAATAATTAATTATTGTCTTTCTACTAATTAAGCCAAGAGTCCATCCATCAGCAATTATATGATGAACATTTATTGTAAATCCACCAGATCCATCAGGTAATTTAAACATTTTTATTTCAAAGAGTTTATCTTCTATATTAAATATTTTTTTTAGCATAGAGTTTTCTAAATTTGATATTTCTTCTTTTGAATTTAAGCTTATAAGTTCAATTGGAATAAACTCATATTGTTTAATATATTGAACAAATTCATCATTTATTTTAGAAATTTTTAATAGAAAACTATCATTTTCTTTTATTAAATTATTAAGAGCTTTTTCTAAAAGATTAAAATCTAATTTTTCATTTATAATAGCAGTACCACAAATATTATTTATATTAGTATTTGCATAGTATTGTTCTGTAAGAAGTATAGATTTTTGAGGATTACTTAAATTATAAAATATTTTTTCCATTATTTTCTCCATTTCTTTATTTGAGTTTCATTATACAGATATTTACTGAAAAAATCAATACAAAAGGAATATAATTACAAATTTTGGAAAAAATAAGTTAGAAATTTATAAATTTAGGAGAATGTGTATGATGTATTATGAAAAAAAGAAAAATAATTCATTATGGATGATATTGATAATATTTTTTTTAATTGTAATTATTGGAATTTTAGTAAATTTGATTAATAAGATTGATTCTGAGTTAAATAAAGAAGCAAATATAACAGTTGGAGCAGGTACAGATACAGTTTTGAATGATTTTAATATTGATGATTTAGTAAAAAATAGTATATATTCAGTTGTTGGAGTATCAAAATCAAATCAAAATAATACATCAATTTTTGTTGAAAACTCAGAAGAAAAACTTGGTATTGGAAGTGGGATAATACTTACATCAAATGGTTATATTTTAACTAATCAAAGTATAGTAGGTAATAAGCATAGTGATTGTTATGTAACGCTTAAAAATGGAGAAGTATATCCATCACAAGTAGTATGGGTTAATGAAAATTTAGATATTGCTATAATTAAAGTTTCAGCTAGTAACTTACTTAGTTTATCTTTAGGAGATTCAAAAAATTGTACTTTAGGAGAAGAAGTTTATATGATTAGTAATCCAACAGGATATAATTTTAATCAAAATCTTCAAACAGGAATTATTAGTGAAACAAATAAAACTTTAAAGATTATGAGTGAAGATGAAGAAATATATGTGGAAGATATAATAAAAATAAATACGAATATAAAATCGGAACAAACGGGTAGTCCAGTTTTAAATATTAATGGAGAAGTTATAGGAATATCATCAAGTAAATTAAATGCTATTATTCCAATAAACATAATAAAAAATATAATCAAAAGATATGAAACAGATAATAATTTTGAAGAAGCATATTTAGGAGTTTATGGATTTGGTTATGATGTTATAAAGTATTTAAATTTGAATGTAGAAATTAATTATGGAATTTATATTGAAAAAATAGAAGAAGGTAGTCCAGTTTATGGACAAGTATTTTCTGGAGATATTATTACTAAAATTGATGATATTGAGTTAAGTTCAATGAGTGATTTAAAAAACTATTTATATACTAAAAATCCAAAAGAAAAAGTAGTTTTAAATATTGTTAGAGGAACTAAACAATTTGAATTAGAAATAGAATTAGGAACAAAGTAAAGGATTACCATTTGGTAATCCTTATATAATTATTTTTTCATATTATCTAAAGCATATTGACAAGCAGAAACAACAAATCCGTTAAAACTATATTCTTTTGTGACTTTTCCTTTATTAGCTTGCTTTACAATCTTATCAATATTATTATATAGTTCTTCTGGAAAACGTACAGTTTTCATTATATTACTTTCTTTTGATTTTTCAAAAATAAAATTATTACTCATAAAAACTCTCCTTAAAATGAATTATTTCCTTTATCACTTTATAACATACTATTATAAATAAAATATATAATAAAATGTGACATATAATTTATATGTCACATATTGACATTGATTTTTGTTTCAGATATAATTTTTATATACTTTAATAAGTTAGGTGATAAAAATGTTTTTTATGTTAATAATTTTTATTTTTTTAGAAATTAGTATTTTAATTTTAGTGACATTTTTAGATAAATATAATTTTGAAATAGAAAAAAAGTATTATCAAATAAAAGTGATAAAGGCTTTAATAATAAATAATAATTTATTATTTTGTATAAACTAATAATAACAGGAATATATATTAAATAAATCTTATTTTGGAGGCAATGATGGGATTTATTCAAATATTATTAATAGCAGTAGGTTTAGCTATGGATGCATTTGCAGTTGCAATTTGTAAAGGCTTAAAAATGCAAAAAATAGATTATAAATATGCAGTAGTATTATCGGCTTTTTTCGGAATTTTTCAAGCAATAATGCCATTTTCTCGGTTGGCTACTTGGAATTAAATTTGCAAAATATATTGAGTCTATTGATCACTGGATTGCATTTATTCTATTAACAGCAATAGGTGGAAAAATGATTTGTGAAGCATTTGAAAATAAGTCAGTAGATAAAATAAATTATGATTATAGAGAGATGTTTGCTCTTAGTATAGCAACAAGTATTGATGCTTTAGCAGTTGGAATAATGTTCGCTATGCTTAAAGTACATATAGTAAGTAGTGTTTTAATAATTGGAATAGTAGCATTTTTGTTATCTTTTTTTGGAATACTTATAGGGAATCGTTATGGAATGAAATATAAAAAGAAAGCAGAAGTAGTAGGGGGCTTAATTTTAGTGCTAATAGGATTGAAAATACTATTAGACGATTTAAGAATTATATAAATGGGAAAACCCCACCAGTCAAGGTGCTGGTGGGGTATGTCTGTGGTTGCGGATTTTTGATATTATAAAATTTCCAATAAATGGACTAGCAATAAGCACAAGTATAACAATCCAAAACAAGATGTCATTAAGTACCATCTTTAAACTATATGCAAAAAAGAAATAGTTAAAGATATGTTTTGTTATGACATACGCAATAGCTGTTATGGTTTTAATTTTTGTACATTTACTCTTGACAAAGCATATTATATACCATACTATCATACATAGTGTTCCGATAGAAAGTATGATATACAAAAATACAAAAGCTTTCTGCAATCCATTTCCAAAGAGTCGAGCTCCAAATACACTGATACTGTATAATATCTTGTATATAAGGCTTCCAGGAATCCCAGGAAAACACCAGAATATCAAAGATATTATGATGCAAATTCCCCAGGATATTAAATGAAGTATAATAAAAAAAACCGGATTATACTTCTTTTTTGATTTTGAGTTTGGATTATTGTCATCTATTATCATCCAAACATCTATAATCTTTTTTATTTCACTATTTATTGAGCAATTATACTCAATAAACCAAATAGTGAAATTATACAACAGTTTTCTTCCAATTAATAATAGAAAAGTAATGCAAATTATTGCACTTGATACATTTGCATCTATGAAATCCATTTGAATTCCAATAATATATATAGTGATTGCTATTATTAACCAGAGTCCAATCCGTCCACAAAATGATGAAATTTTTTTTATTAGTTTCATTTTTTCCCCTCCTAAAAAATATTATGTACAATATAGATGACAATAACTATTATAACAATTCCAATAACAAATTTTAGTCGCCATGATTTTATTTCCAAAAATGATTTTACTAAATGTTTTAAAATTTCATATATACATGAAGTAGTTCCCAAAATAAAACCAATTATACTACCACATAATATATAAAAATTTTCGTTTTGAAATAAATTCAATAGCCAGAAATTCTCATTTAAATGGAAAATGATATAATATATTAGTTTTTGAAGTGCACCAAAAGCTAATCCCAAAACAACAGCCCAAAACACTCCAGACAATATTTTGAGAATAAGAGAGTTGTTAAAAATCCCTTTAAATATAGCAGCTATTGCAATAAAAGCTGATATTGCAAAAGTTGCTGTATATATCAGGTTTTCCACAGACATATTTTTTAGAATTTCAATGTTCATTTTTTCCCTTTCTTTTTTAAACAATTGTTAATGAGTTACTGTATATAAAAAAGTATTCCTACTTTTACAACATAAATTATACCATAATTAACATAAAAAGTAAAGAATTGAATTATTGTATAGATTATGATATAATAATCATATTTACAAGGAGTTGTAAATAATAAATATAGAAAGGAGAACTTACATTATAGTAAGTTAAAGTAATATGGTTAAATTTATACAAACTGAACTTGGGCGGATTAAGGTAGAAAAACAGGGGACTACAATGCCTATATTAAAAGTTTCTAAGGTTCCAGAAGGTTTGAGTTTTTTTTCAGAGCCTTGTGTTGGTGGATTAAATTCTCCAGGATGGATTTGGGAAACTGTTGGTATGGAACAGATGCTTGGAATACAAAGACAGGAAGTATCTATATTTCAAAGGATAATTCAAAGTTACAAGGATACTTCAAAAACCAAACAAATGGGAGAAGTGCCATCATACACTATGTATACAGCAAAAGCTATAACAGATGAGGAAAAAAAATATGGGAATAAAATAACATTTTTTTCTCATTTTACAGGAGACTTGCAGATGATAGAAACTGAAAAATATCCTGTAGTATATGCTAAAAAAGGGGCTTTTCTATGTGGAATAGTTGGAGTAAGACTATCTTTGCATGTAATTGAAAATATTGAAGTAGTTAAAAACTCTGCAATAGGTAATTTTATGCAAGAGATTTCTGGAAAGGGAGTTTATTGGTTAGAGGCACATGGAGATATAATACATATTGATCTTTATCCAAATGAGAGTGTAGATGCTAGACCAGGAAGATTTTTAGCTATGACTAAAGGGATTAAAATTGAATTAATCTCAGTAGAAGATATTAAGCTTAAAAAGCAGGAAGGAGATTTTAGACTACGTTTTACTGCTGGAACTGAAGAAGGTAGAGTATGGTTTCAGTCAATGTTACCTAAGGACAGAGAATTGAGTAATCATTTAGAGTAATTTTACCATATAACAGGCTTCGGGATTTCCGAAGCCTATTTTTTGTTAACTTAAGCGTTAAACCCCCAGCTATGCTGGGGAGTCAAATAAAAC
>CANRSD010000007.1 GCA_947642355.1 uncultured Clostridia bacterium | reverse complement strand
CCTACTATTGCATTTAGAGACACTCCGAGCTAAAATAAGCAGTATGATAATCGTGATAATATTTTCTTATGACGAATTTTTGTAAATACAATCTATATTCTCAATATAAATAAAGAATGTTAACAAAGTTTACTTCATTAACATTCTCACATAATTCATTTTACTAATCTCCTAAACAGATTCCTATACGTCTTGCAACATTAATTAATGGATCATCCATTTTTATTTTCCTTATATTACTTTCTTTAGTATTTCCAGAAACAGCTCCAATTTCTTTATTATCTCCAACAACTTCTTCTAAAGTAGCATACCCCATTTCTCCATTTTTATATGTTACTAAAACATTAAATATTCCATCCATTGCAAGTTCAACAGCTTTAACTCCATATTTAGTTGATAATACTCTATCATATGCAGATGGAGTTCCTCCTCTTTGAACATAACCTAAAACTGTATTTCTAGCAGTCATTCCAGTCAACTCTTCTAATTCTGTAGCAACTTTTTCTCCTGCTCCTCCGAAGTCTTACATTATCTAATCCATTTCCTTCATCTAATTTTCTTTTTATACTTATTGTCCCATCTTTTGGCATTGCACCTTCTGAAACTACAACAATGCTGAAATTCTTTCCTTTAGCTTTTCTACTTTCTATTTTTTCTACTACCTTATTAATATCATATGGTATTTCTGGAATCAATGCACAATCTGCTCCACCTGAAATTGCAGATTCTAAGGTTATCCATCCTGCATATCTTCCCATAACTTCTAATACCATTATTCTATGATGAGCTTCTGCCGTTGTGTGTAATCTATCTAATGCTTCAGTAGCAACAGAAACAGCTGTATTATATCCAAATGTAATATCAGTTGATGCAACATCATTATCAATTGTTTTAGGTATTCCTATACAATTAATTCCTCTTAATGAAAAGTCTCTACTAGATTTTTGTGTACCATCCCCACCTAATGTAAATAAACACTCAAATCCATCATTTTTTATATTTTGAACACATACTTCTGATAAATCTTTATACTCTACTTCTCCATTTTCATTTACAACTTTCAAATTAAAAACATTAGTATTATTAGAAGTTCCAATTATTGTTCCACCTTTTCCTATAATATCAGAAACATTCCCTGTAGATTCTAATTTTACATAGTTATTTTCAAGTAATCCTTTATAACCTTCAATAAATCCATAGCATTCAATATTATTATTTTCAGCTGTTTTCACTATTGCTCTAATTACTGCATTTAATCCTGGTGCATCTCCACCATTTGTAAGTATCGCTATTTTTTTCATAAAACTTATATCCTCCTAAAATTTATACTTATATTTATTGTTTCAAATATTTTTCAATTTAATCATAATTTATTTTATAGTTAAACATGGTCTAAAAGATGTATAATTATTAATATTTGCATTAATTCTACTAAAAGCAAATATACCTCCACCTGCTGCACTTCCAGCCCATCCTCCACGAACAATTATTGGAAGAGATGAATTAGTAAAGTATGATTCATCTCCATCCCAAGAAACTTTACCTGTACCATTTGTTGATGTTTCATACATTGCATCACCATATTTGCTTATATTTAATGCATAATTTGCAGTATCTGTTGCTGAAGTTCCAGCATATTTATCTTTATATTTATCATCTGCACTTCCAACTTCTGAATGATTTGCAGCAACTGCAACTTGACTTAAATAACCTGCTACAAACTCCCAAGCTCCTCCTGCCATATCATAAATTCCATAAACATTACCCGTTGTACTAGCATTTCCAGCACCTTCCTCATTATATTTATGTGTATTTGTAAGATTTGTTTGTGAAGTATTTTGTGCAGCTCCACAATATCCTGTTATTCCTGAATACCATGTAGTATTATTATACACTGAATTATTCCATACAGCATCATTTTTTCCATATATACTTCTACTCAAATATGCAACTGCACCCCACTCAGTATTTTTTATCATATGTGAATCTAAATTACTAGCTGAACCTTCTAATGAATTTCCAGTTTCTTTTAAATCCCTACATAAAATAAATGCTGTATTCATTGTCAAACCTCTCCAACTTGTTACATTTGGTTTTATTCTTACTTTCAAATCTGTTGTTGTATTCGTACCACCTACAAATGCAAGCTGAGCTATTGTTGGATTTTCTATAACATTTGTATGATTGCTACTTGCTTCAAATTTTGCTACCCAAATTCCTGTTAACTCTCCTAAGCCATTATTTCCTTCATTAGTAAATGCTGGATGCACTACCCATTCACCTTGTAGAGCTCTAACTTTTTCTATTTCTTCTGTTTCTCCTATTGGAATATTACTTGTCCCACTCAAGAATTTTACCTCTATAGTTTCTGCTGTAGCACTCCTTGTCGGAACTTTATAAGCAAATCTTGGAATCCATACCCAATAACAATCATTTTCTTCCCCTTCTATTCCACCTGTTGTCTTAACATTTGCCCAATGTTTAGATGAAGTTTTATAATCATACCAATTTTCTGGTGGTTCTTCTGTTAAATTTCTTTCTTCATTTATTTGATATGGCGAACTTGTTAAATCCCACGATACATAATAAGTTTTTTCTTTATTAAATGCAGCTATATTAGGAGGATTTACTCCAAGGTCTTTTACAGTTACTGGTATTTCAAGTGTTGTAAGTTCTTTTCCTGTAACCAATACTTTACAAAAAACATTTGCTGTTCCAAAACCAGTTGGTGTAATTATACCCTTTAAAGTTGATTTTGAATCTTTTTCAATTTTTAAAATATCTTCATCTGATGAAGTCCATTCAATTGTAGTATTTATATCTTCATTTACTTTAAACATTTTTTCTATTACCAAACCAAGTGATTGCTTAGTATAGAATGAATTTATACTTAATTCTGTTTTATCTAATTTTGGATTATAACAATTTACAGCTATAGTTCTTCCACTATTTCCATTACTTTCACGAATTGTGAATTTTGCAGGTCCTACATTTTCTCCTGTGGTTATAGTTAATTTATTAGTAACACTATTAAATGTTGCTGTTATTCCCTCAGTATTATTTACATCTGATTCCAATTTTAAATCGCCTGAATTACTTGCTTTTTCAACCGTTAATACTGTTGTTTGTGAATTTAGTAAACCAACTTCTTCAACTTCTATATCTCTATCATCTTTAAACTTTATATTTGTTAAATGTATACTTATAGTTACTGGACCTATTTCAGTATCTGATCCAAAATTAGTAGCTATAACTGTTGTAGAAAATTCAGTATCTACAGCTTCTGTATTTTTACTAGTAAGTTTTCCATCTTCCAAAGTAAGATAATTTTCTACATCAGTGCCGAGTTAATTCTGTAAATGTTAATGTTCTTGGAACTCCATTTTTCCCTTCAGATGAATTAAATTCTAAATAATCTTTTAAATCAACACTTACTCCTCCTGTTGGAATATAAACTGTTTTTGCTGTAATGCTAGTAACTGCTGGTCTTATTCCTTGACTAACATCTTTATATTTAATTGGTAATGAATGATAAGCTTTTTTATCTGCTGTTATACCATCTACAAAATAAACTGTATGACTTTGTTCATTTATCCAATATGTTCCTCTTGCATTTTCTAAAGTCACATCTAATAAATCTAAATTTAGCTTGTAATAAACAGCTTTTCCAGTACCTTCAGTTTCATCATAATCATTTATATTTATTAAATCATTTTTCGTGTTAAATTTATCACTTTTTAATACAACTCCTGCTGCTCCTCTAGGCAGTCTTTCCATTCCAACTGTAATGACTATTGGTTCATCTATTATAGGTAATTGTTCTTTATGTTCTAAATAATATACAGAAATTGCGTCATTTAAAACTCTCAAATCATTATAAAATTTATTTATTCTCCTAATATTCAAACTATCTGATGCACTAAATGATATTGTTGTTAATAAAATAATCATAAGTATTAATGTCATTACCATTGTAGTTAATGAAATACCTTTATTTTCTTTTAACATTTGTATCTTCCTTTCTTAGGTAATATTCAAAAATATTATATACTTAATGATTTTCAATTTCAATAGTAAAAATAAAAAACTCTGCTATGTATTTCTACATTAGCAGAGCATTTTTTTATTTTATTCTACTTTTTAGAATTTCTATCAATTATTTTAATCTTTATATAAAATACTAAAGATATAACAACAACTCCTGTTATAATCAATAATATTGCTGTTGTTTCTCCTGCATAAGGTAATTTACTATCTTTTACCTTAGTATTAGCAGTATTACTTTGATAACTATTCAAGTTAGTAATTTGAGATGTAGTATTTTTATTTTGATTATTATTTGTTGTAGTGTTTCCTGAATTTGAATTCTGATTTCCATTATTATTTGTTCCAGAATTTACATCTTGATTATCATCTGGAGTTACTCCTGGATTTTGATTATCATTACCTGGATTTGTATCTGGTTTTTGAGTATCATCTGGATTAGGATTATCTGTTCCTGGGTTTGATGACCCTCCAGTTACTTTTATAGTTGTTGATACAGCTTGTAAATCAATGTCTACATCAGAATCTGAAAATTGAACATCTTTTAAAGTTATATCTGCACTAGCACTACTACTATCCTTTACTTTAAAAGTAATATTAAGTATTGTCTCATTACCAGTTGCAAATTTACCATCACTACCCATATTTCTTTCCATTGTATATTTTCCATTATCTTTATTAAAGATAAGTCCAGACCAATCTCCAGCAGCTTTAACTTCAACTATTGATAAATTATTGCTATCATAATTTATAGTTCCACTAGTTGAAATAATTCCAAATTCTGCTACATCTTTAATATCTGACAATTTAACAGATACTGTAAATTGATCACCTTTATTAAATTCTGTCTTTGATAAACTTAAATCTACTTTACAACTAGCTGCATAAACATTATTTGTTATAGTTAAACACATTACAATTAATAAAATCAAAATTAAACTTACTATCTTTTTCATTTATTTTTCTCCTTTTATTGGATTGTTTTTAATCCAACTATTACTAATTTAATTTGAGCTATATCTGTAGCAGAAATACTTCCATCTCCATTTACATCAGCAGCCATTTCAAATTCACCTGTTAATATATTTAAACTAACTTGATGCATTTTTATTTTAGCAAGGTCAGTAACTGTTATTTTACCATTTCCATCAATATCACCAGTTACTACTAAAGTAAATTCTGTATTTGCTCCTACTTTTAATTTCATTCCAGTTGCTACTAAATCATTCTCACCTATAATATTTCCATTTACATCTGTAATTATTAATTCTTGTGAAGAAATAATATTTTGTTTAAAACTACTAACAGTTGTATTAGGAACTATTCTTGAAACATATTCTTCATCAATTGTATAAACATCTGACTCAATATCTATTCCAATATTTACTTCTATTTCTGCATCACTAGCAATAATATCAACTTCACCATTACTTGTTACAACATCTTTTACCTTTATTAATGTAGATAAAGATTCAGCAACATCTTCTTTTACTTTAAATCTAATCTTAAATGCCATTCCATCTTCTGTTACATATCTACTATTTTCTAAAACATATTGTAAAGTATCTGGATTGAATGAATTGCTATCCATATTCCATCCATTTTGAGCTGTAATACCTCTCATTTCTAGAATAGAAGAATCAAACTCTATTCTACCACTTTGAGCAATTATTCCATTTTCAACATTATTTAATCCTTCAAAACTAACAGTTACCTCAAACTCTTCACCAGGACATACTGTTTCAGCTGTATTTTGACTTAAAACTATTCCAAAGTTTGAAACTGTTACTGTACAAATGTTACTTTCTGCTGTAACTGATACAGTATCAACTGTTGTTGTTACAACTAATTTATATTCACCTTCATCATTTTTTGAAGCTGCAGATATTTCTAATGTTGGATTTGTTTGACCACTTACTGCTACTCCATTTTTATACCATTGGTATGTATGAATACCTTCATTAGATGTTTTTACATTTGAAGTTATAATCAATGATTCATTTTCTGTTACTGTAATTTTTTCTGCTTCAAGAGATACTTCTGCAGGTGTAGCTGTTGGTTCTACAACAACTTCTCCTCTTTCTTCTTCTTTTTCTACAACTGTTTTTGCTACAAAACTAGCATCAACAATTGAATTTTTGTCTGAAACATTATCATAATTTATAGTAACTGAAACTATTGATTTATCTTCAACATTACTTAAATCTACTACTTGACCACAAGCAGTTATTTTTTCAACTTCATATCCTTCATTTGCTTTAAATGTAAGTGTTCTTGATTCACCTTCACTTAAAGTAAAGATATTTCCTTCTTCTCTATTTGCACCTTCAATTTGACCATTTTCAGAAGATGATACAATTACAGCTTTCTCTGTAACTGGATTAGTTCCATCATTCTCTACTGCTGCAATAGCAAATGGACTGAAAGCATTACAAGTTATAATTAAACCATATTGTGTTACTACACAAGGAATTTCTTCAACTCCTGTTACATTTCCAGCATCATCTCTCATAAAGTGGTATGCTTTAAATGTAACACCTGCATCATCTGGTCCATATCCAGCTGGGAAACCAACTGATAATTTTAGTCTATGTCCAGTTTTTACAACATATTTTTTACATACATTTAATGAAATATTATAAGTCTCACTTGATAATACTTCTTGATCTGGTAATTTATCCTCTATTAAATCATTCATAACTTCAGTTTCTGCTTTTGTTGTTTTAGTTGTAACTAAAGCTATTCTACTTTTTAATTTTTCTGATACTGGTGTTCCATCACTTGTTTCCCAACCATTCAAAGAAAGATCTTCTGTTTCAATAAGTGTTGGTCTAGCATATACTTCCCAATTTTTAGATTTATTCATACTAAAAGAACATGCAATAAGATTGTATGCACCATAAGTGATTTCCATTGGTTCTTTTCCACTATTTTTTCCAACTAAACCTGTTAAATAAATATGGTATGTTGCTCCATCATCTGCCCACATTTTACTAAATTTCAAATCAAATGTTACTCTATTTTTTCCATCAAAAACAAAATTTGTTATTTCAGCTTCATCAGCTCCAGTTGGCCCTGTTGAATCTAATTTATATCCAGCTTCTGTTGCTCCATTTGCTAATACTAAATCATCTTCATAAGTAACATCAACATGATATGTTGGTCCAACTGTAAGTGAAGCTGTAGGTGGTGGAGTTTGTGTTTTTATATATGGTTTAGATTTATAAGTACCATTTGGATTATATAATTTTCCAGATTGTGCTACAAAATCAGATTCATCACCTTGATAAGTTAATCCTGCTATACCTGTACCAGGAGCTAATGTTGTTACTGCAAATTCAACATACTCTGAATTTGGAACTGTTATATAAAGATAATCTCCATAATCTCTAAATGCTCCTGGAGCATACATTTCTGGATTCATATATCCCCAGTTTCCTTCACGCCATACTTCATCACCAGGTCTATATTCATGATATTTCATTAATATATATTTACCTTCTTCACTAGCTGCAGCATATCCTTTATTGTTATAACTAATATAAAAGTCTCCTGCTTTATATTCTTCTGTTTCTGTTCCTTCTTGTTTAAATTTTATTAATAATCCATTATTATTTGTTATTGAATCTACACCATAGTCTTCTATTTCTAATGTTGGATATTTAAATGTATAATCTCCTGCTGCTTCAACAGTTTCTAAAGCAGTATGTTCTTTACTCATACTTACTTTTCCAAGCATACAATATCTTGTATTTTCAAATCCTTCTACAATATCGTCACCTGGATTATATTCAGGTTGTGTAGTATCAATAGTAGAGTCACGTAAAAAAGGATCATCCATAGTAGCATCTATTGCATACCAAACTTTTTCTACTGATCTAGCTTTTGTTTCTTTTTCTATTTCAACATAATTCCACATATGAGGAACTGCTGCTGAACCTTCTGATTGATGAACTCCTTGTACTAAAATACTATTAATTCCCAATTTGTCTAAAACTGTTTTTAATGATCTTGCATATCCTTCACATACAGCCTCTTCTTTTACAAGTGCCCCATATGGAGTTCCTAAAAATCCTTCATTTCCTGGTACACAATCACTTTCTAATCTGTAACCAGTAGTATTAATTATTTCATTATGAACATATTTAATTTGTTCTATTATAAGATTTGTTCCATTTTCTGCTTTAATTTCTTTTGCTCCTTGAACAATTTCATCTACTTTATTATTGAAAATTCTAACTTCTTCTGCAACTTGTTCTTTATTAGTAAATCCTTCTACATAATAATTTGCATATTTTCCAGAACCAATATAAACATGATATTTTCCATCTTGTGATATTGTTGTTCTTAAGCTAAGTGCTTGAAATTGTACATAAAAAACTTCAGGATAATCTGCATAAAATGCATATCTAGCAGCATTCATCTCTGAAACTAATTTTGAATTTCCATATTCTTTAATCTCTTCTTCTGTAAAATAACCATTATCTACAAGATCATAACTCTCTGTTCCTGTTTCTAATATACCTTGAGTATACATAGCGTATATTCCTTCGTATATTTTTTTAGCTACAGGTCCAAGTTGATTATAATGAAAACCATCTTGGTTACTTGTAGAATTTTCGCTAGCATATGCAGTATTTGCAAATTGAAGCCAGCTAAATTGTGATACTAAAAGTACAATAAGTAAAAATACTATTATTGCTTTTTTCAGTTTCATAAAATTAAATCCTCCTTTAATTATATTAATTATTATTTGATTTAAATTTTGTAAGACAAATCAAATATGTACTGTTTTAAATTTTATCATAAAATCAACAAAAAGTCAACATTTTCCAATCTTTAAATTTGCTTGTTTTTAGTACATATGTTTTATTTCTTTATATATATCATACCAGCTAAAAACTCTGGTTGTATTTACAAATTCTATATCCCTATTGTATCTACAATCATAACAAAAAACTTTTGTTATTTTAGATATTTTTTCAATCGTTACATAACTTCACTTACAAATTTTCTTGCATGCTCATTTTCCGCATAATTCCATAATTATACAATCTAACATATAATCATCATCATTTGTTAAAACTCTTAAAACAAATAATATTTTATAACTATCCACTTCATTTAATTACCTTTTCTTTGTATTCTAAATCTACATCTTCTTTTCTATATTCTTCTGGTTTTAACCCAAATCTTGATCTCATATAATCTAAAACTAGTACTATTGCAATAGTCCCTACTAAACCAACCATTAAAACAGCATTTTTTACATTTAAAATATTCAATAATAAACCACCTAATATTGAGAAAATACTTGCTGATATTCCTCCAATAAATTCATATGTAAATGTTATTTTATTTCTTTCTTTTTCAGTTGTAAAATTATTTAAATATTTATATTCTAATATGTACCATATAGATGTACTTATTTTTTGTATTGTATACATTATCAAAATCATTGGTATTACAAGCTTATCAACTGAATAACTAGAAATAACTCCAACAAATATAGCAGCTCCTATATAAATTAGTGATATAAATGAAAGTGTTCTATTCCTAAATTTCTTTTCTATAGTCTTTTTTAAAGAAATTGATATTCCTCCAATAAAAGTTAATACAGCAAATATCATCGAAAATTGCTCTTCTGGTACTCCTAAATCAATTAACAAATTTTCATTATATGTATCAAAAATACATATTAAACTATAAAATACTACTTGAAATAATATATATGCTTTTAATCTTTTAGATTTTAAAATAAACTTGAATGAACTTTTTAAATCTTTTCCATATTCTTTTAATGTTAAACTTATTTTTTGTTGCTCACTTTTTTGAACTTCATAAACGTCTTTAAATCTAAATGATAATACTAAAGAAATAAGTGAAAATCCTAAACAAATAAACATTGGTATATATCCATTTATTACAAAAAGATATCCAGCAGTTAATGAAGCAATACCATCTAATATATAATACCAACTTCCGCCCTTTAGCATCAATTTTAGAATATAAACCTTCTCCACCTTTAGTAGAAACTGAATCATACAAAAGATTAGTGTCAGCTATTGCTTTTATACTATAACCTAAAGCACATATTAAATCTGCTATTACTACACTAATTATTCCTGGAAATACTATTAAGATTATAACAAACATAGAAACACAAAAGTTTCCAAATATCATAGCTTTTCTTTTTCCAAGCATATCTGTAATTACAACAGCTGGTATTTGCATAAATATTTTAAATAACAAATATAAACCACTTACTATTAAAATTTCTGAAGCAGTTAACTTTTTAGTAATAGTAAGAAATAAAAATCTAATTGAATAATAAAATAATAAGTCCCATGAAAACATCTTATATATCGGATATAATTTAGCATTATTTCTTTTTATTTTGCTAATATTTTCTTTCATCTCATTTCTCCATTTCACTTTTGTATTTTATAGTCTTTGCACCTTGTTCTATTAAAATCTTATTTCCCTCAAAGCACTTGAAATTTATATTTTTAGATTTATATACAAATACATCTTTTCCCTGATTTAACGCATAATCTACAGTAATTAAACTACCACTTTTCTTTGATGCTTGTACAACTATAACTTTATCTGATAATCCACTAATAATTCTATTTCTATATGGAAAATTATATGAAAAAGGCTCAGTTCCAAGTGGATATTCTGAAACTATAGCACCTTCATTTTCTATAATTCGTTCAAAAACTCTTTTATTTTCAACTGGATAAAAACTATTATCATCAATACCAGTTCCCAAAACTGCTATTGTTTTACTACTATTTGATTCTAAGCATCCTAAATGTGCATATTTATCAATTCCTCTTGCTAATCCACTTATAATATTAATACCTCTTTTAGAGATTTCATAAGAAATTTTTTTGGTAAATTCTAAACTTTCTTTTAATGCATTCCTTGAACCTACTATCCCGAATAGCATCATTATCCAAAATATCTTTATTTCCTCTAATATAAAATGCTATTGGCATATCTTCAATGAATTTTAATTTTATAGGATATAATTTGTCATATATCCCTATAATATCTATATTATTTTTTATCATATATTCATAATCTTTTTCTAGATTATTTCTTAAATTTAAATCTAAAATTCTACTAATTATACTATCATTAAAACCAAAATAAACTAAATCATCTAAACTACTAGTAAATAACTCTTTTATTCCACCTGTTTCCTTTAGAATTTTTAGTTTAATTTTGTTACTAATTTTTAATTTTGTAAGCCAAATATATATAAGCTTTTGATTCAAACTTACTCCTTTCCTCACAAAATTAAATTTTCTCTCTTATTTATTTTTTTGCAACTTAGTTGCTTTAACTAAATTATGCATAAGCATTGCAATTGTCATAGGTCCTACACCACCTGGAACTGGTGTAATCTTACTAGCCTTTGCATATACATTTTCAAAATCTACATCTCCACAGATTTTGGAATTTTCCATTCTATTTATACCAACATCTATTATAATCGCATCTTTTTTTATCATATCTTTTGTTACAAATTTTGGTCTTCCAATTGCAGAAACTAAAATATCTGCATTTTTTGTTATATCTTTTAAATTCTTAGTTTTTGAATGACAAACAGTTACTGTTGCATTTTTAGAAAGCATACATTGTATCATTGGTTTTCCAACAATATTACTTCTACCTAAAATGACTACATTTTTTCCTTCTAATTCAATATTATAATATTCTAAAATTTTCATAATTCCAAATGGTGTACAAGAAATAAAGCAGTCATTTCCAATATTTAAGTCTCCAACATTTATTGGATTAAACCCATCAACATCTTTTATTGAAGATATCTTTCTAAATGCTTTATTTTGATCTAAATGATTAGGTATTGGACTTTGAAGTAAAATCCCATTAATATTACTGTCATCATTTAGTTTATCTATTAAATTAAACAATTCCTCTTCAGATGTAGTTTCATCTAATAAAAATTCTTCAAATTCTACACCAACTTTTTCACAAGCTTTTGATTTATTTTTAACATAAACTTTAGAAGCTGCATTATCTCCGTATCATAATAACAGCAAGTTTTGGAAAAATACCTTCTTTTTTTAGTTCATCTACTTGAATTTTTAAATCTTCTTTTATTTTTTTTGCAACTAGTTTTCCATTTAAAATCTTTTCATCTTCCATTAGATTTTTTCACCTCATAAACCATATATAAACAACTAATTATACTACCTAAAAATATAAATGGCATTATATTTAATCCTACTTCTGGTATACTTCCAAGTTCTTCAGTAATTTTTTTTATTTCTTCTGCATTTTCATCTACATCTTCTGGTGGTAATTCATCTTCTGGGTCCTCCTGAGGATCTTCTTTTTTTGGTTCTTCAGTAACAGGAGCATCATATGTTAAAGCACCTGTTATAACATAGCCTGTTATTCCATTATAACTTACTCTACTCCAAGAATAACCATCAGCAGAACCTGAACTTATTCCTGTTCTAGTTAGTTCTATTTTTTCAGGTAATGTTTGAATTATTAAACTATTAGTACCATATCCTTGTCTCATATTTACTCTTCTAGTTGTATACATTTTTTCATTAGTATCTTTAAATGTTAAATTTGTTGGAGTAGTTGGTTTTTGTGTTGTTCCTCCTTGATTTCCAGAGTTATTTGAAGGTTCTGATGTTTGATTATTAGCAGGTGGCTGTGTTTGTCCACCTCCAATTGTAATTGCTGTTGTAAGTGTTGATTGTGAATTTATTTTACTTCCAGATGCATTATTCATTATTAATCCAGTAACTGACACTGTAGCATTTCCAGCTGTTTTGGCAGTAAATGTTTTACTTGCATTTCCTGGCCAATAATAATCTGACATTATATCATTTAAATTTTGTCCTAATCCTAAAATCTTTCCACTATCTGTACTTCCATCACTATATGTAACTGTAATTGTTCCTTCATATGAAATTGCATCTTGAGGTATATTAACTGTTACTGTAAAATTCTCTCCAACATTACAATTATTTGCAGAAATACTAGCTTCTGAAGCATATACCTTATTAACATTAATAGTTACACAAATAAAAAATACTATACTTACTAAAATCCTTATACTTTTCTCTTTCATACTTTTCTTTCCTTTGTTTTTTTATATTTTATTTTGATATAGCTTTAACAACAAGTCTTGTAGTAGCTCCTTCATCACAAGTTATTAATGTTATTTCTCTAGAATTTTCTTCCATAGGAAGTAATCCACTAAAATCTGTTGCTTCTACATTATTCTTTTCAATTACAGTATATTTTACTTCTACACCTTCTGAATCTACTATAATTATTTCATCATCTTTTTCAATATTTTTTAAATTAAAAAAATTATCTGAATTATTATGACCTATAATAGTACAATTTCCAATCTCATTTATTCCATTTCCATAATATTCTACTACACCATATTTTAATGCATCATCTACATACTTAGTACCCTCATGTATTGGATTTAATATTTTTACATCAATACCTAAGTTATTTATTTTTACATTTCCTAATATTTCATACCCACCAACATATTCTTTTTTTTCCTCATTGTTTGATGCCACTACTGGAACTATTACTTTGCTATCATCATTTTTTTTATTTGCAAAATATTTTACTCCACAATATGCTCCAAAACCAATTATTGGTATTAATGCTACAATTCCTATAACCTTTATATTATCTTTAAACCATAAAGATATATCTTTTACAGTATTAGCACCATTTAAAAAAAATCCATCTTCTTCATCTGAATCATGTTTTCCCATATAAACTATTCCTTTCCATTATTATTTTTAAAAAATTATAAATGCAGTTATAATTATTCCTAAAATTATTCTATATATTGCAAAAACTTTAAAACTACCTTTTCTTAAATAATCTAATAAAAATTTAATTATAAATAATCCTAAAATAAAGCTAGAAAATACCCCTACAAAAAATGGAATATTAAATACAAACTCTTTTAAATCTACTAATACAGCAGCTGCTGTAATTGGAGTTGCAAGCAAAAATGAAAATTTTGCACTACTATCTCTATCAATTTTTAAAGACCTTGCAATAGTCATTGTTATTCCAGAACGTGAAACTCCTGGAAAAGCTGCTGCTATTGCTTGAGAAATACCAATTAATATAGACTGTATTAATGTTATATCTTCATATTTAGTTTTTTCCTTTGCTTTTTTGTCTACAATATATAAGACAATTCCCATAATAATTAAAGCTATTGCTATTAATCCCATTTCTAAATTAAGATTATTACCAATCAATTTATCTGATATTTTATCTAGTACTAAACTTAATATTCCTGCTGGTATTGTTGCTATAACTAGATACCAAAACATTCTTCCTTCAAATGAATCTTCTTTTTTTAATATTTTATTAAATCCACCCTTTATTAAAGCAATCCAATCCTTTAAAAAATATACTCCAATTGCTAATAATGTTCCCAAATGAAGTGCTACATCAAATGCTTCTGGCATATTCCATCCAAAAATCCATGGAAACACATTTAAATGCGCTGAACTTGAAACAGGTAAAAATTCAGTTAAAGCCTGTATAATTCCCAAAATTAATGCTTGAATTGTTGTCATTTGTTTTCTCCTTTTTTTATTCTACATTTCTTTTAATGCATGATAAATTGTTTCTTTTATAAATTCTGCTGATGTAACAGGTGCTACTTTTCCAGGAAGTGACAATGCCCATATCAGTTTTAAATTCTTTTCTTTTGCTGCTTTTCTATCAACTCCACCAGGATTTGAAGCTAAATCTATAATTACAATATCCTTTTTTAATAAATCTAATCTAGTACTATTCAATATTTGAAAAGGTATTGTATTTATAATAATATCAAATTTAGGTAAATTCTCATCCAAATCATTTAAATGAATTGGTTCATATCCATATGCATTTATCCATGCAATATCTTCATTTTTTCTAGCTTCACAATAAACTTTAGAACCAATTCCAGTTAACATTTTAGCAAGGATTTTTCCTATTCTTCCAAATCCCATTATTAAAATATTCCTACCATGTAATGTTTTTTGAGTTTCTTCCATAGCAATTTGTATTGTGCCTTCTGCTGTTGAAATAGTATTTAATACAGAAAACTCTTCTCTTTTTAGTAAATCTATATATACAATTGATTTACTATCTAAAATATTTCTAATTGGTTCTGTAATATTACCAGCTATAAGAGTTTTTTCTTCTAAGCATTCAATAAAATCTTCAATTGATAATTTTATATTACTAAATGGCATAGACAAATTCTTTCTATCACTTGATAATGGAATTGGTCCTACAACTGCTTTAGAATTCTTTACTGCCTCCTTTAATGTTGGACACATTTCAACCCCTTCTAGTTTTAATAACTCTTCTGAATATTCTAATCCATAAGTATAAACTGTATACCCATCTGATATTAACATTTCTACCAACTTAACAATTCTCAAATCCCCACCAATTACTGAAATTGATTTTTCCATAATATATTCTCCTTTCAATATAGAAAACTTTATTTTCTAATTTAATCTTACGTATTATTTTCTTAATTTATGTATTTTTTAAAAATTTTTTTGTATATCTTCTTTATCTTTTTCTTCTCTTTCAGCTTCTTCAAATATCTTTTTTAATTTCTCTTGATTTATAATACTAGACACCCTTTCTGAAACTCTTTGTTTAATAGTATTATCATTAATGCTTTGAACAAGTTCTGTTGTTTCTTCAAGATATTTTTGAGCATTTAATTCTTCTTTTTGTTTATTAGTCTCTTTCTTATTTTCTTTTTCATTCATTTTAACAGAAACTGTAAAATATTGTTTTATTTCTTCAAATATCTTTTCTTTTCCTGCTTTTTTTAAAAGTTTAGGATCTATTTCAATTGCTTTATTTATAAAGTTTATAGCTTTTTCTCTTGCACCTTTTAATACATAAATTTTAGCTAATTGATAATATGAACTTGCTTCTAATGATTCATCATATAAACTCTTTTCAAAATATTTCTCAGCTGAATCTATATCTTTTTCTATAAAACAAATTTGTCCCAAATTATAATAAGCTCCATATAACTTATGATTTAACTCTGATGCTTTTTGATACATTTCTTTTGCTGTTCCAAAATCATTAAGTCTTGTAAAAACTATACCTAAACTATAATATAAATCAAAATCTGCTGAGTTATATCTTAATGCATCTTGATAAACATTTGCTGCTTCTTTAAATCTTTCTTGTTCACACAAAAGTTCTCCTAAAAGTTTTGAACCTTCTATACAATCTGGTTTTACTCTTACTAAATTTTGCAACATTTCAATTGATTCATCTTTTTTATCTAATTCTTTTAAAAGGCTAGCAATTTTGAAATATGAATCATAATCATTGTTCCTTATATCTAATGCCATTACATATTCATCTATCGCTTTTCGCATTCCACCTTCTTTTTCATATATTTCAGCTAAATATCTATGTCCTCTATAATTATCTTTATATTTTGAAACAAATTTTACAAGTATCATTTTAGCTTTTTTAGTATCACCAATAAACATAAAAAATTTTGAAAATACAACTGCAAATATTTCTGAAAACATTATTTCTTTTATTTCAAGTATAATAACTAATAATGGTAATATTATACTAAATATATAACATATTAATTTAAAGAATAGATTTGCAGAAATTCTTAATCTAATCTCAAAAAAACATATTGCTATTCCAATCGCTTCAAGCACTAATAATGCTATATAATTAGAATCATTATGTCTAATTATTTTTGAAAATATTATTATAAATAAAGAAAATGATACTAACAAAAATAATATTTCTTCTAGCAATTTTTTCTCCCCCAATTCAACATCCTAATTTGTTTGCAATTATATCATAACCAATGTACATTAACAACAAATTTTTCACAAAAAAATGAAAAAGTTTTTATACTATATAAAAAAACCTCTAAAACTTAAAAGTTTTAAAGGTTTTTATTATAATTAATTACCTATTCTATTTTCATTTCTTCCACATAATACATAATGTTCTAATGCCTTCGAATAATTCGTTCCAAATGCTTCTTCTAAATCTGAATAATTATTAATATATCTTATTACATCAAATTCATTACTAGATTTTCTGCCTTCATAAATTCCATAATTTATAAAATGATTATAAGCTAAAGCATAATTATCTCCAAATGCTGATTTTAAATCTGGATATATCTCTAAATAATATTTTGGATCAAATACATTAGAAGCATTTCTACCTTCTTTTATTCCAAATATCTCATAATGAAATCTTAATGCTCCTTCATCATACCCATAAACTGCCTTTAAATCACTATTATTATCTGCATAATACATATAATCAAATACATAATTTGTTATATTTATCGCTGGATCATTTATTGGACTTCCACCATCTGCTAATGCAATATATTTTTTATTAGAAGCTCCTAATTGTTTTTTCACATATTTACTAGAAGAATTTCTATAATCATTCACATTAAATTCATCACTCGCAACTCTACCTTCTTGTATACCACATACTATAAAGTGTTCTAATGCTCTTGTTGTACTAGAATAAAATGCCTTTTTTAAATCTCTATTTTGGTTTAAATAATATCTTACATTAAAATATCTACTTCCTATTCTTCCTTCTTTTATACCAATATTTACAAAATGTTCATATGCACCTTCATAATTTGTTCCATATGCATTTCTTAAATCTGGATATTTATTCAAATAATATCTTACGTCAAAAGCTGGTGTTGCCATTCTTCCTTCTTTTTTTCCACATAATTCATAATGATTTTTCAATAACGAAGAATTATATCCATAAGCAGATTTTAAATCAGGATATTTGTCTGCATAAAATTCACTATCAAACATATAATTAGTTATATCAATATTATTATATTTAAAATAAAAAGAATAATCTATATCAACATCTACAGCTCCTGTTGTAATACCTGGAACTATAGCATTATCTGTATATTGCCATAAATCATATTTACCTGTATATGATGGTTTTGATACATAATAATGTGCTACCCAAGTACTATATTCTGAAAATTCAGACATTTTCCATGTACTTTTTAAATAACTGGCACTTCCATACAAACAACCTTGATATCCTTTTGATTTTATGTATCCTAAAAATGCTTGTGCATTTTTATTCATTTGCTCAGATGTTAAATTATCTGTTCTAATTCCTCTAGGTGTATATTCTTCAAAATCATATGCTATTGGATATTTTATATCATATCCATTTACTAATTCTAAAACTGCTGCTGCTTCTTGAATAGCCTCTTCCTCATTTATTGCTGCTGAATAAAAATATACTCCTACATAAATTCCATTATTTAAAGCTCCTTGAATATTCTTTTCAAAGTATTCATCTTTATAAATTGTTCCTGTTTCAACCCCTCTATAACCTGCTCTTATCATTGCAAATTTCACTCCACTTTCAGCAACTTGCGTCCAGTTTATATCTCCTTGCCATTTTGAAACATCAATTCCAATAGCAGCATCTCCATCTTCAAATTTTGATATTAAATCACTAATATTTTCTTGAGGTTTAGATGACCTTAGTTTTGAAGATGAATTAAAAGACCTTATCTCCTCCTCAGAATTATGGCTATCTTCTATTTCTGGAAATGTAGTAGATTTTCCATTATATGTAATAATATCATTTTTTGAAAAAGCAAAACATCTTACAGAAATAAACATACTAAATATTACTAATATCACTAAAAATTTTTTACGAAATTTCATTTAAAAAAATCTCCTTTCAAATTTTAAATCCTAAATATCAATTTTATTTATAAATATAAATTATAAAAAAATTTTATCATACATGTTTAATTTTGTAAATTATAATTTTTGGAAGTATATCATCTCAATAAAAAAAGCTTAAAAATCTAATTTTTATATCTCTTCTATTGCTATTTTTATACTATCACTCATATATCCTTTTTTATATAAAAAACTTTTTATTTCTTCTATTTCCATATTAATATTTTTCTTCAAAATTATATTTTTAGCAGATTTTATTTCATAATCTAATAACTCATCATTATGAGAATAAATATAATCATCTAATAAACTCTTATCTATTCCTTTTTGAATAAGCTTATATTTAATTTCCTTTAATGAAAAATTTTTCAATGTTTTAAATTCTTCAATGCTTCTTTTTATATAATCAATATCATCTATATATTTATATTCTTTCAGAAAATCTATTACATCTTCCAATTTACTGATTTCATAATCTTTGAACTTTTCTCTAACTTCCATTTCTGTTCTTTTTTTATATAAAACATATTTCAAAACTTTAGTTTTAAAATTATCAAATTCTTCTGCCTCTTTTAAATTTTTAGTAAATTCCATATATTATTCTTCACTTTCTTCTACTTCATCTTTTTCTGGAATTTCTTTTCCTTCTTCTATTAAAGCATTTTCAAATGCTTGATTAAAATTATCTCTTATTTTCTTTTCTATTTCATTCATTAATTTAATATTTTCAGATAAATATACTTTTACATTTTCTCTACCTTGTCCAATTTTTTCTCCATTATAACTAAACCATGAACCACTTTTTTCAATAATATTTAAATTAACAGCTAAATCTAATATATTCCCCTCTTTAGAAATTCCTTTTCCATATACTATATCAAATTCAGCCTCTCTAAAAGGAGGTGCTACTTTATTTTTTACAACTTTAACTCTCGTTCTACTACCTGTAACTTCTCCATTAATTTTTATATTTTCTATTTTTCTTATATCCATTCTAACTGATGAATAAAATTTTAAAGCTCTACCTCCAGGAGTTGTTTCTGGATTTCCAAACATAATACCAACTTTTTCTCTTAACTGATTTATAAATACTATTATTGCATTTGTTTTATTTATAGTTCCAGCTAGTTTTCTTAAACCTTGAGACATAAGTCTTGCTTGCAAACCAATATGAGAATCTCCCATATCTCCATCTATTTCTGCTTTAGGAACAAGTGCTGCAACTGAATCTACTACAATTAAATCAATTGCTCCACTTCTTACTAACGCTTCTGCTATTTCTAATGCTTGTTCACCAGTATCTGGTTGAGCTACTATTAAATTATCTATATCAACACCCAAATTTCTAGCATACACTGGATCTAAAGCATGTTCTGCATCAATAAAAGCAGCTTCTCCTCCATTTTTTTGTGCTTCTGCTATTGCATGTAATGCTAATGTAGTTTTTCCAGAAGATTCTGGACCGAATATTTCTATTATTCTTCCTTTAGGAATTCCTCCAATACCTAATGCTATATCTAAACTTAAAGAACCAGTTGAAATTGCTTCAACATTCATTTGTTGACATTCTCCTAACTTCATAACTGAACCTTTACCAAATTGTTTTTCTATTTGACCCATTGCTACTTCTAAAGCTTTTCTTTTTTCTGTATTATCACTCATATTCTTTCTCCTTTATAAAAATTTGTTCTCTAAACTTACGTTCGTCTATATTATATATTAAAAATATCTTTTGTCAATAGTTTTTTACAAAAAATTTGTTTTCTTTTTTGATTTTTTATTCCTTTTTATATTACTGTCTATACCATTTTTCAATATTATAAAATATACTAAATGAATTAGGATTTATTTTACCACATAAAGTTTGATTATAAACTACTAGATCAGTTTCTCTATATAAAAATAAATATGGAAAATCATTTAAATATTCATCATATATTAAATTATAATTTTCTATTTGAGAACTATAATCTTGAGTACTTTTTATTATCCTTAAAAGTTCCATTACCCTATCATTATTATAATTAGCAATATTATTTTCTCCAAAAAATACTGATAATTTGGGAGTATATCCTAATTTTATTCCAGTAATTAATGTCTGATAATTTTTATTATTTAAAGCTTGTATATAATTAGATGATGAAACTTGTTTTACATTAACAGAAATTCCATGATTCATATATTGATTTGCCATAGTATTAGCCACTATTACTCTTTCTGGTTTGCTACTATCTACTGTAATCTCAAATCCTAAAATTTTTCCATCTTTTGTCCATGTATTATTTATATAGTTCCAACCTGCCTCAATAAGTAATCTATTTGCTTCTTCTGAATTATATTGAGTATTAAGTTTTTCATTATATAGCCAATTTCCTTGATCAAATGGGAAATTTGAAATTGTATATCCATTTCCAATACCTGCAACTATATTATTTTTATCAATCATTAAAGCTAAAGCTTTCCTTACTTTTGCATCAGACAATATCTCATTTTGAGTATTAAAAGTTAAAAAAGTAATATTTCTATCCAAATACTCTTTTTTATGATATCCGAAGTGAACCTATATAATCTTCAACATTTGTAATACAAACATCAATTATATCTATATAACCTGTTTTAAATGCTGTATACATTTCACCTATATTTTCATATAATGTTATATTTATTTGAGTTAACAAAGGCTTCTTACTTTCATTCCAATAATTCTCATTTCGTGCTAACTTAATTGTATTATCAGTTTTTTCTAAAATATAAAACATTCCTGTACCTATTATATTGTTGTTTTTTGGAGTATTTACAAAATCTTCATTTTCAAAAAAACTTTTACTTAATATTGGAAAAGTTAAATTATACTCAAAAAATTCTATTTCTCCGTGAAAGCATTAATTTTATAGTATAATTATCAATAATTTCAAGCCCTACTACATTTTCCAAATTTGATGAATATATTGAACTTTGATTTTTTATAGTATCAATTGTAAATTTAACATCTTGTGCATTAAAATCACTTCCATCTTGCCATTTTATATTTTCTTTTAATTTTATAATATATGTTAAATTATCAGTTTTCGAAATTTCTGATGCTAATACATACTCTAATTTATAATCATTTGAAATTGTAATTAAAGAATCAAAAATTAGCTTTGAAATTTCTTTTACATTTTTATTTTTACTAATCAATGGATTTATAGTATCAAAATCAGCTATACCCAAACGTAAATCTGTAATTAAAGTATTTACTGTAGAAGTTTGATCTTGAACTTCCACAGTATTATTATCTTTATCATAAAACATAACATATGCAACTATTAATAAAACTATAAATCCAAAAGCAAAAATATATTTAAAAACACCTTGTTTCAAATCATATTCTCCTATTATCAAAAATTATAATTTCTTTTATAATATATATTTATAATTAGTTTGTCAATACAATATAAATTTTATATATATTAGCACTCATTTTGCAATTAGTCAATATAAATAACAACAATAATGATATAAAAAATTTATCTCACATATAACTATTTACTATAGTCAAAAAAAGCTTAAAGATTTTACTCTCAAAGCTTTTTTTATTTATTTTATATAAAGTACTGTTCTAAATCCAAAATGAAGTCCTGCATAAGTCACAAGCGCAGAACCACCACGGTAATTAGCAGAATATGTTGCAACTACCTCAATATAGCCTCCTCCACGATATATACGATATTGATTACTTGTAGCATAAGTTGATAATTCTTCAGTCCATTCCCAAAGATTACCTGCCATATCAAACACATGATATCTTTCTGTATCTGGACTCGCTCCTGTAGTTAATAAATCTCCATTATTTCCAGAATAAGCTGTAGTTTTCCCTTCCATTACCTCTCCAAATGCAGGCGAATACCATGCACTAGAAGAATAATATGCAGTAGATTTTCTTCCTCTATAACTTATTGATGTATTTCTATAATTTCCCCATTTTGATGAATTAGTCAAGTCTGCAGTTTCTAATCCTGCTTTTTCAATAAATTTATTTAATATTACATCCCATTGTGTACCAGTAATTAATCCACTATTTACATAATCATTATTATACATACTTTCAGCATTTTGTTTTGAATGATTCCAATCAATAAACATCCAAGGAATTTGACCAGCTCTACTTTGAGGTATCCCATCTACATTATATATACCACTTGTTCCTGTATGTTTTTGGGCAGTTGTATACTCTTCTATTGTATCTGCTAATCCCGCTTCATACCTTGCTACATAAAATCCTCCATATTTCTCTATTTGTGCAATTTCAGAATGAGGTATAGTAGTATCCCAATTTGCATTTTGTTTTCCCCAAGCTGTTTTTACATATTCCTCTTTTGAACATGGTATCCAAACAAACTGATTCCCTTTTAATTTAGTAGTATATTTCCAAGTAGTTTTATCTGTTATTCCATCATACTTATCTTCTTCATTATCAGAAATAATTACACCATTATCTAAATTACCACCAACATACCAAAATCCTTCTGGCACTGGAATTGTATTTCCAATTCCATCTGATACTGCATAAACAGTTGAAATTTTATCTACAGCTTCAACTACATTTCCAGTTGATGTTGATATATTTCTAGTTATCTCATTTTCCCATTTAAATGGTGTTTTTACTTTTTCACCAGCAGCTGCTGTATTTTTTAATTCAAAATTTAAATCAATAATTAATGGATTAGTAATTGTCACTTTTCCTGACGTATCTTCTACCTTAAATATATATGAACCTTCTTCATACAATATAAAATCTACTGTATTATTAGAATATTTACAATCTGTTAAAGAATCTACTTCTATCCACTCATCATCTGCAGCTTTACTATAGTATGCTTTTTTTATATTAAAATTTTTCCCACTAATATCTTCTCTTCTATTAAGTGTTAGAGTAACTGAAAATAACTTTGTATCTTCAATTTGCCTTTCATCATATGTTACAACAATATTTTCTGATGTTGAAAGACTAGCTTTATCTTTAGATGAATACACTTTATTTTCTCCTGCACATTCAGCTAATGTATGATAAGTAATTTTTTTATCATCTGGATCTTTGCATCCTTCTACTGAATATACTATTCTTGTAGTAAAATCAATTATAACTGGCTCATCTAATCCTTTTAATCCAAGATATTTTTTTATATCATTTTTATCAAAATAAAATGTACTTTCCTTATCTTTTAATTCATTTTTATATAAATCCTTTAATTCATATTGTTTTATAAGTACTGAAATTTTTTCATCTTCTTCAAATTCTAATAGAAGTCTTGGAGCTGTTTCACTATGTCTTTCTTTAAAATACATTGTATAAGTTAAATCTGAATTAGTTTTTATCGCTACATTATAATCAGTAGAAATCTCATCTACTTTTCTTTGAATCTCTTCAAGTTCTGACTTAAAACTTTCAAGTCTCATCTTATCAAATGACTTCATACTTGTAGTAATAGCTAATCCTATAAGAAACATTATAATTACTATTGTACCTATTAATGAAATAAGAGTAACTCCATTTGAATCTTTCATCTTCTCAATTCCTTCCTCCAAGTATATTTCAATACTATTCTTTTGTATATTAATTAGAGTATTGTTGTTGCATAATCAAATCAGAAATATATTTATTATAATAAAATGCTTCATGATATTGTGGTGTTCCATAATCTACATCAAATGTTTCAACTGTAGCTTTTGTTATTTTAGGTAAAGTTTGAAAATATTTTATATTAGATGAATTTTCTTCTAATGGCAAATTCTTAATTTTTTCTATAATTTCCATTCCGGTCAACTACTTTACCAAAAGCTGCATATCTACCGTTTAAATTACTATTATTTTCTGTTTCTATAAAAAATCTTACTTTTCCTGAATTATAACTTTCATTACTTAAATCTGTTTGACCAGTATATTGGTCTCTATATAAACCAATTATCCCAGCATCAAATCTTAAAGTATTTTTTGTAAATCCATTATCTGCAAATTCTCCATTTATAGCTATTTCATAATCATTTTCTTCTTTTATTGAAGTATCCATATAACTTGCTTTTAATGTATCTGTTTTAACTTTTGAAGTATTTGTAGATTCCTCTGCATTTTCTTCTGTATTTTCTATTAATCCACCTTGAACACTACTACCATCTACTCCAAAAAATACTTTTCCATTATAATATCCTTTTTGAACCAATTTTACAAAATATGCTACTGTATTTGGAGCATATTCTGGATATAATTCCATTTTTATAGATCCATATCCTTCTATATCCATTGTAACAATAGGATTTTTAGCATTTTTATTATAATTTATACTATGTATTGCATTATACAAAGTATATCCAATACCTGAAATTACTATAATTATTAATAACATTAATATTAAAACTTTCAATTTACTTTTCATATTTGTTTCTCCTTTTTTAATGTAAAATTATATTTTTAAAAATTTTATTGCATCAACAATATTTTTCACGCCTATTATATCTAATTTAAATTTATCTTTCAATAGTTTTTTGTTACTTTCTGGAATAATACATGTTTTATATCCTAATTTTTCAGCTTCTCTTATTCTTTTTTCAATCATATTAACACTACGAACTTCACCAGTTAATCCTACTTCACCTATTGCAACTACTGTCTTTTCAATTGCTATATTTTTTAAACTTGAAATTGTAACTAAACAAATTCCGAAGATCTAATGCTGGTTCGTTTATTTTAATTCCACCAACAACATTTAAATATATATCCTGATTTCCTAAAGAAACTCTAGCTCTTTTTTCTAAAACAGCAGACAAAAGAGTTAATCTATTATAGTCAATTCCAATTGCATTTCTTCTTGGCATTCCAAAAACACTTGGTGTAACTAAAGCTTGAAGCTCTACAAGTAATGGTCTTGTTCCCTCCATACTCACAACTACCATTGTTCCACTAGAATTACCATCTTCTTTATCTGAAATTAAAATAGATGATGGATCTTTTATTTCTGATAAACCTTCATTTACCATTTCAAACATTCCAATTTCATTTGTTGAACCAAATCTATTTTTTACTCCACGCAAAATTCTATAAGAAAAATATCTTTCTCCTTCTAGATATAAAACTGTATCTACCATATGCTCTAAAACTCTGGGTCCTGCTATATTTCCATCTTTAGTAACATGTCCAATTATTATAGTAGTAATTGCTTTTTGCTTACACATTTTCATAATTCTTGCAGTAATTTCTCTTACTTGTGAAACACTTCCAGCAGCTGACGTTATTTCTTCTGAATACATTGTTTGAATAGAATCTATTATAACAAATTCTGGTCCTAACTTTTCTACTGTTAATTCAACATTATCAATATCAGTTTCTGCTAAAAACATTATATTATCTTTTTTTATATTTAATCTATCAGCTCTTAATTTAATTTGTTCAGCAGATTCTTCTCCTGACACATATAAAACTTTTCCATCTACTTTTATACTATCACAGATTTGCAAAATTAATGTAGATTTTCCTATTCCTGGCTCTCCTCCGAAGTAATGTTAATGAACCATTAACAAACCCTCCACCCAAAACTCTATCTAATTCATCTATTCCTGTTTTTACTCTTGAAGTTTCTTTTTTTACAACCGTATTTAATTGAATTGCTTCTGTTCTTTCTTTCTTTTTGTCTTTAGTTCCACTTTTTGTAACATCTTTTTCTTCATAAAATGAATTCCATTCATTACAAGCTGGACATTTTCCAAGCCATTTTGGAGATTCATATCCACAATTGCTACAAACAAAAATCGTTTTGGTTTTCAAATAGTGAACTCCTTTCATACGTTTTTATTTATTTGATATTTTCATCTACAATAATTTTAATTTATGTAATTTCTCTAATACAATTATAAACATTGCATGACTCCAAGCTAGACCAATAATCCATTTAGCCTGCATTTTTTCATTATCAACTTGTTCTCCTAAAAATCCATGTTTAGTAGCAGAATTTACAACAAACTCAAAACATTGTACTGACTTTTTATATTCTCCCACTTCCAAACAATATAAAGCCATCCAAAGAGTTGCAATTGGCCATGGATTATATCCTCCAATGTATCCATCACCTTCATACCTAATATAACCACCTGTATATGTTCTAAGAGTCATATCTATTTTTTCAATTGTATTTAAAATGTTTTTTTCTTTAGGCAAAAATAATTCAAATGGAACAATACTTCCAATTATGCTTATATCCATTTTTTTGTCATCTATATTTCTTACATAAGTTTTTCTTTCTTCATCATAAAATGTTTTTACAGCATATTCTTTTATATCTCTAACAAGCTTTTCTAATCTTATACTTCTTTTGTTTATAACTTCAATTTTAAGTCTATTATTTTCAAATAGTGGTTTTAAAATTTTATCTATTTTTAACATATCATTTATTGCTGAAAATATTGCTGATATACTATATAAAGATATTCCTTCATATTCTTCCCATAAATCATAACTTTTTTGAATTTTATTCTTATTTTCTAAAATATCATTCACATATTTTTCTAAGAATTCTACTGCTTTTTCACACATTTTAAAATTACTTTTTAAAAATTCTTTATCTTTAATTTTTAAATAATGATCATATAATCCTATAATTACACTTGCTGTTTCATCTATCTGATATCCCCAAGATGGAGCTAATCTACAATCTGTATAAAATCTTTGCTCCCATTTTCCATCTTTACTTTGAGTCTTTTTACAAAAAATACTATAAAACTTTGTTGTTTCATTTTGCATTCCAACAATATCTAATGCTTTTGTAATAAAAACCGCATCTCTTGGCCAGCAATATGAATACCTACCACATTTAGTTTTTCCTTCATCAACTTCTATTCCTGCAGAAATCCCACCAGTATCTTTATTTTGAAGCAAATTAAATAAAAGAATACTTCTTCTATAAATATTTTTTATTTTATCATTTATTTCAGATTTTTCAACATTTAATTTATCATGTTCTTTTACAAATTTTTCCCAGTATTTTTGGCATTCATTAAAAATATCTTTAACATCAATTTTTCTAATTCTTTCTATTTCACTTTCAAGTTCACTAAAAACATTATTTTTTTCATTATCATTAATCATAATATATAAAGTAATATGAGCTTCTTCACCTGGTTTTATTTCTTTTAAATCATATGAAATTGCAGAATTAGGAGAAAGACCTATATAATCTTTTCCTCCTATAATACCTGAACTTATTGTTTCCTTAGCTCCATTTACTTGATAAGACAATAATTTCTCTTTTGAAAATATACACATTGAATAATCATGATTATATTGTATTAAAGAATCATTTTTTATAAATCCACAAGTATCATTATTCATATTTGTTAAAACATTAGAATATGCTAAAAAATCTACATTCAAATTTATATTACTTTCATTTTTAAGAACATAGTCTTTAACTAAAATATTCTCTTTTATAGTAACAAAATCTGTTTGCAAAATACGTAAATTAAAATAAGTATTTAAAATTTCAGTTTGTAAAATATTGGTATTTTCTATATAACTTTGTATATATACATTATTTATATCATTATGCAAATAAATAATTGCAGAATCATTTACTTTTACACCTATAAATAATTCATGTATAAATTGTTTATAATCACAATTTGGATAAAAAATTCTAAGTAACTCACCTTTTTTAGAAAAACTTGCTGTAAGTTTTTTATTTCCAATTATTGCATCATTTATATATTTTTCCATAAATACTCCTTTTACGACAACATTTTGTTAATATGTTCTTGCAACTCCTTAACTCTATTAGTAAGAGTTTTAATATCTTCATCATCAGTTTCAATCTTATCTTCTTTAACAGCTAATTCTACATCTGTCATTCTTTCCATTAAAGTTTCTATATTATCTAATATTTCGAATCTCTTAGCAAGTCTTTCATATTGTAGCATCTCTTTTTCATCAGTTTCTAATTTTGGATTATCTGTTCCATCTAAAATATAACTCTCTCCTAAAGTTGGTATTGTAACATTAATTTTAGCATTTTCTTCTATCTTTTGTTTAAGTTCTAATTGTCCTTCTTCTTCTCCATGTACCAAAAATATATGCTTTGGAGGATTTATAAATGAATAAACAAAATTCAATAACCACTCTTGATCGGCATGTCCAGAATAACCCTCAATATATTCAATTCTTGCATTTACAGCAATTTCTTCACCAAAAATTTTTACTTTTTCTGCTCCGATCAACAATACTTCTTCCTAAAGTACCGAACTGATTGATATCCTACAAATAAAATTGTACTAGATTTTTTCCAAAGATTATGTTTCAAATGATGTTTAATTCTTCCAACATCACACATACCACTAGCAGATAAAATAATACAAGGCTCTTCTCTAGAATTAAGTTCTCTAGATTCTTCAGCAGTTACCGTAAAATTAAGCCCTGGAAATTCTAATGGATTATCTCCTGCTTCTATTTTTTCCTGTATTTTTTCTTCAAATAATTCTGTATTTTTCTTAAAAATCTCTGTTGCTGAAATTGCAAGTGGACTATCTACATAAACAGGTGATTGCATTAATGTTCTATATTTTCTATAAAATTCTTTATCTTTACTTCCTTTTTCATCTTTTAATTTATCAATTTCATATAAAATTTCTTGTGTTCTACCAACTGCAAATGATGGTATAACAACTGTTCCACCTTTATCAAGCGTTTCTGAAACAATATCTAAAAAAACCTCTGCTTTATTATCATTTCTTATATGGAGCCTATTTCCATATGTAGATTCCATGACTACATAATCTGCATTTGAAATCATTGTTGGAGAATCTAGTAATGGTAAATCATTATTTCCTATATCTCCTGTAAATACAGCTTTAGTTGTTTTTCCATTTTCAGTTACCCATATCTCAATAATTGCAGAACCGAAGCATATGTCCAGCATCATTAAAACGAACTCTTATATTTTCATCTATTTCAATTATCTCATCATAACTTACTGGCTTAAAAACTTCCAAACATTCTTCTGCTTCTAATGCTGTATATATTGGAGGTAGTGGCTCTTTTCCTTCTCTTAATCTTTTTCTATTCTTCCATTCAATTTCAGTCTCTTGAATATGACCACTATCTGGAAGCATTATAGAACATAAATCGCAAGTTGCTTTTGTAGCATATATAGGGTTTCTATATCCTTCATTATATAGTTTTGGAATTCTTCCAGAATGATCTATATGTGCATGTGTAAGTAATACAAAATCTATATCTTTTACATTAAATAAGAATGAATCACTATTATCTAGCTCCTCTGTTATTTTTCCTTGATACATTCCACAATCTACTAAAAATCTCTTACCTGCTGCTTCTACTAAATGATTAGAACCTGTAACTGTTTTAGCAGCACCTAAAAATGTTATTTTCATTTGTACCTCCTTAAAATAGCTTTATAAGCCTTTTTCCTTTAACTCCAATTTCTGCATTTTTATAATCATAATCTAATATAAAATCTTTTTCATAAACTTCTTTTTCATACATCATAATTTTTACTTTATTCTCTTCATTTCTAACTTCAAATCTAATCTCTTCTAAATTCATAATTTTTGTATCTAACATTTTACTTATTATTTCAAAATTAATATTAACATTCAAACTTATAATTTTTATAATCGATTTTTTACATGCTTTAGTTATTACTACTTTTAATACTTCATCTAATTTTTTATTTAATATTTTTATATCTTTTATTTGTTTTTTATCATCAAAATATATATTTTTATAATATCTAATCTTATATATAAAATCTATTATTTCATTTTCTTTTTCTAAGTTTAAACTTCTATCATATAAAACTTTTATAAACTCCTTTTGAAAATCTAAAATAATTTTTTCTTTTCCTTCTGATATATCAAAGCTATTTACAAAATCTTGCAATTCATTTTTATATTTCATAAAATTAACAGGATTTGCAATCTTTGTTAGTTCTGAAATATTATCTATACATTCCTTTCTTCTTGCTTCAACTTTTTTTCTATATACTGATACTGTTGCCATTCTATTTTTTTCATCTAATTTTAAATTTTTATCAATATATTCTTTTCTAAGAAGCTCTTTATCATTTAAAAGTTTATCAATTTTCTCTAACTTTTTTAAATATCTTAATTTTTTTAATTTTATATCATCAAAATATTTAACTTTATCAGAAATCTTATCAAGTTCTTCCTGTTTTTCTCTAAAAAGTTTATTTATTTTTAATTTTTCTTTCTCATTTGATATAAAATACAAATACTTACATAATATTTCAAAACATTTTGTTTTACTTAATCTACTTTTTATTTCATTTAAAGAATTAATTTTTATACTAGTTTCTTCCAACCATTTATCCATAAATTTATTTCCAAATAAAATCATAAGATTTTGATAAATTAAATTATCTTCTATATTATTTTTATATTTTAAATTTATGTCCCATGACCATCCGTTAAAATCTGATAAAATTTCTACATTATTTAAATTATAACCATTTACTAATAATCTTTGAAATGAACCTTTGAATGAAAAATCATCTGGAATATAAAAATATTTTGGAAGTACATCAGAAATAGCATATAATAATGCTATTTCTGTTGGATATGATAATATACTTCTTTCTCTTTCATTAGTTAAAGCTAAAACATTATTTTGTTTTATAATTTCTGCATCTTTAGAATCTGGTTCAACAAGTTTTATATTATCACAATATTTTTTTATTATTTCTATAATTTCAGTTAAAAATTCGTCTTTTGTTTTTGATATATGTTTTACTTGTTTATAATCATCATAGAAACTTTCAATTTTATATATCATACTAAGTAATAAACTTTTAGTATTTGATGAAAAATATTTTGATTCTAACACTTTTTCTAATATTAAATTGTAATCTTCTACTTTTGAAAATAATCCCAATTTCAAAACTCCTTAACAATCATTTTTTCTTTAGTTTCAACAATTTATATAATAACTATTCATCTACTTCATTATTTGTCTCTTCTGATACTTGAGGAACTTGTGTCATATTTAATTCCTGCCATCTTTCTTTAGTCATTAATACCTCTCTTGGTTTACTTCCTGCATAACCTGAAATTACACCTCTTGCTTCCATCTGGTCTATTATTCTACCAGCTCTTGCATAACCTACCTTAAATTTTCTTTGAATATATGATGTAGATGCTTGACCTATTTCAATTACACATTCAATTGCCTCATTTAAAAATTCATCTGCATCATCTTCACTATCAATATCTTCATCTTTTTCTTTATCAGATTTATTAGCATTCTCTATTTGTTCAATAATATCCGAATTATAGCTAACTTCTCCATTTGATTTTATAAATCCAACAATACTTTCAACTTCTTTATCAGAAACAAATGCACCTTGAACTCTAACTGGCTTTGAAGCTCCTATTGGATAAAATAACATATCACCTTTACCAAGTAATTTCTCAGCTCCTGCCATATCTAAGATAGTTCTTGAATCTATTTGTGATGAAACTGCAAATGCAATTCTTGATGGGACATTTGCTTTAATTATACCAGTAATTACATCTACTGATGGTCTTTGTGTAGCAATTACTAAATGCATTCCAGCTGCTCTAGCTTTTTGAGCAAGTCTACAAATTGCATCTTCAACATCTTTTGGAGCTACCATCATAAGATCAGCAAGCTCGTCTATAATTATTACTATTTGTGGCAATTTTCCAAGTTCTTCATCTGCTACTGCATTATTATATCCTTTTAAATCTCTTACACCTTTTCCAGCAAATAATTGATATCTATTTTCCATTTCTTGAACTGCCCAAGCTAATGCTCCAGCAGCTTTCTTAGGATCAGTAACAACTGGAATTAATAAATGTGGAATTCCATTATAAACTGATAATTCAACCACTTTTGGGTCTACCATTAATAATTTTACTTCACTTGGTTTAGATTTATATAAAATACTTGTAATCAATGTATTTATACATACAGATTTTCCGAGAACCTGTAGAACCTGCTATTAATACGTGGGGCATCTTTCCAATATCTGCAACAACTGCTTCACCCGCAATATCTTTTCCAAGCCCCATAGATATATTAGACTCTGCCCCAATAAATGTATCTGATTCTAAAATATCTCTTAAAGGTACTAATTCTTTTTCTAAATTTGGTATTTCAATTCCTACTGCTTGTTTTCCTGGAATTGGTGCTTCAATTCTTATACTTTCTGCTGCTAAATTAAGAGCTATATCATCAGAAAGCTTTGCTATTTTACTAACTCTAACACCTTCTGCTGGTTTTAGTTCATATCTAGTAATTGCAGGACCTACTGAATAATCAACTACTTTTGCAGATACTCCAAAACTAAATAATGTTTTTTGTAATTTTGCAGCAGTATCAGCCACTTTTCTTGAACCTTTATTAGATTTTCCTGGTCCCTGTTTTAAAAGTTCTATTGGTGGAGTTTCATAATTTTCATCTTCTAATGATACTGTACTATGATCTAATTGTAAAATAGACTGGGTTTTATTTTCTTTAACTATTTCTTGTTCTTTAAATAAATTACTATCTAACTCATTTGGATTTATTTGTTCTTTTACCTCTGGTTCTATTATTTCTACACTCTTATCTGCTTTTCTTAAAATTCCTTTTATTTTTCCTCTTACTCCAGTATCTTCTTTTTCTTCATCTATATTAATTCTTATTTGATCTTCTTGTAATATTTCATCATCATCATCTAATGATATATCTTGAACTTTTCTTAATTTTTTCTTTTGTTTTCTAGGTTCTATTTCTTCATCATCAATTTCAATATCTAAAGATTTTCTTTTTCTACTATTTTCTATTCTTGCTTCACGCCTTGCTATTCTTTCATTTTCTTCTTCCTCACGCAAAGCTCTTGATTCTTCTAACCTATCTGCTAAATTATTTATAATTTCTGATGGTCTAATTCTAAATGTAAATACTAATAAAATTGCAGCAGCTCCTAAAGAAACAACTGCAGCTCCAAATTCACTAAACAAAGCAACTAATGGAAATGCTATAACAGCTCCTATTGTACCTCCACCTTTATTACTTGCACCTAATGAATATGCTGATTGAACAACACTTTCAAAACCTTTTGTTTTATCGATATTATTAAGTGATATTTCATAAATTGTAAAAACAGATGCAATACATCCTAATAAAATTAATCCTTGTAATAATTTTGATTTTACATATTTTCCATCTTCTTTAGCTACTGCTATTGCAACTCCAATTATTCCAAATGGAATTAAATATTTTATAACTCCGAAGCATTCCTCCAAGTATTGGACTCAAAACCTCTCCTGCTGCTCCTGCTTTACTATATATAACTAAAAATGATAATATACCCAATATTATAAGTAATATAACTACTAAATCTATATCAAAAGCTTTTGCAGAAGTTTTAGCTTTTGATGTCCTACCTGTGCTTTTTTTTCTTTTTTTACCCATTTTTATATACCTCCAAATGCTTAAAAAAGATTAGAATTTAGAAACATTTTATTCTAACTTCTAATCCCTTTGATTTAACTATTTAAGTTGTTTTCTTTGTTCTTGAACTGTTTCTATTCTACTTTGTAAATTCATTTCAACATTATTTATAGTTTCGCAAAGTTTTAACATTGTATCTTCAACTTCCTTCAAAACTCCATCTGCATATGAACTTGCATTATTAGAAAATTCTCTATAAATATCATTAGCTGTAGCAATAATTTCTGTTTTCTTTTCATATGCCTTTTTTGTAATTTCATGTTCATCTATCATTGATATTATTCTATTTTCAGCTTCTTTTACAATATCATCTGCATCCTTTTGAGCCTCAGCAATTATTCTTTCTCTTTCTTCCTTAATCCATTTTGCTTGTTTTAACTCATCTGGAAGCTTTAGTCTTACTTCTTTTATTATATCTAATATTTCATTTTTACTAACAATACTTTTATTAGTAAAAGGTACTATTTTACTTTTTTCTAATAGGTCTTCTAAAGTCTCTAACAATGTAAAAATTTCCATATTTACCCCTTTCGCCTTATAAATATGAGAGTTACTCTGCCATATTTTTTAACATCATATATATCTATTAAAATATTTTTTTCTAGTTTAGATAAAATCTCATTTGGAATATCTGTTTCAATAATTATTTTTCCATTATTTTCAAGTAAATCATATTTTAAAATTAAGTCTATTGACTTTATATTATAATTTGTTTTATATGGTGGGTCAAGAAAAATTATATCAAATTTTACATTGTCCAATTTTAATTCTTCCAGAGCCTTAATATAATCTTTATGTAATACTACTGTTTTATCTTCTGTTCTTGTTTTTTTAATATTTTGTTTTATTATGTTTATGGCTTTAAATGAACTATCACATAAATAAGCTTTTTTAGCACCTCGACTAATTGATTCAAGAGCTAACGAGCCACTACCAGAAAACAAATCTAAAATTTTACTATCTACTAATTCATAATTTATTTTACTAAATAAAGCCTCTTTAACTCTATCTAGAGTAGGTCTAGTATCTATTCCTTCTAAAGTATTTAATTTGGTTCCTCGGTTTAAGCCACTTATAATTCTCATCTTACACCTCTACCATATATCTATTTTATTCAAAATATCTAATTAGTCAATATTATTAACAAAAATGTAATACCGATTTAATTCGATTGTAATAAATCTTATAGCCTCAAAATAAAAGGGATTGAGCCTAAACACAATCCCTTTTTTCTTTTGTTAATTTATTCCTCATTTCCACTCTCTTTTAATAATTCTAATTGTGAAATAAGTAATGCCTCCATTTTTGCTTTATACATATCAAATTTCTTTTTTAATTCATCAAACTTAACTTGTAATTCAAATTCCTGCCTACTAAGATCTTCACTAGATTTCCTAGCATTAGCCTGAGCATCTTTAATAATTTGATCTGCTTGTTGTTGTGCTATTTTCTTTATATCATCAGCTGTTGTTTGAGCCATTACTAATGTATTTTGCAATGTATGTTCTACACTTCTATAATGTTCTAAATCTTTTTTAGAACTTTCTACTTCACCCTTTAACTCTGCATTCTCTTTATATAATCTCTCATATTCAACTGTTAATTCATCAAGAAACTCATCAACTTCATCGACATTATAACCTTTTAAAGATCTTCCGAAATTTTTTGTTTTCTATGTCTAATGGTGTTAACATACTTTCTCCTCCTATTTTTGGTTATTTTGCCCAAGGAGCTTGTAATCTTTCACTTTTCTCCCTTGAAATAGGCTCATTTGTTATATCATAATTATAAGGAGCTACAACAAATATTGAATTAGAAACTTTTTCAATACGACCATCTAACGCTGTTACTGCACCACTAACTGTATCTATTATCCTTCTTGCAACGTCTTTGTTAACATACTCTAAATTCATTACAATTCCATTTTTTGATTTCAATTCACTTATAATCTCATTAACATCTGGATCATAATTTGTTGGCTTTAAAATTTTCATTTTTACAGATTGAGTTTGAGGCATATTTACTATTTTATTTTTTCTTTTAAAAACACTAAATGTTTCCCCACTATTTTCTTCTTCATCTTCCTCTAAATTATAATCATATGAGCTTTCTACTACATCAGCCTCTGCTTCTTCAGCATAATCTTCTTCACTTTCTCCAACTAAATAATTCCAAAATTTTTTAAGTGCAGCTACTGCCATCTTCTCTTGACCTCCTAATAATTTACTTTTCATTCGTAATCATATACATAGTATCCAACTTTTTACTCTTGTTGTCAATAGTTTTTCACAATGTTATTTTTTTTTGTTGCTTTCGTAATATTGTTGTAATATTGTTACATGGTTGATTTTGTTTGATTTTTCAGGCATTATTAACCTTTTTTTAAAATTTTATATTACATTGTGTAACTTAAATTTTTGAAGTATGTTTTCCACTTTTTTTCGACAATCTTGTGGATAACATTTCTATTTATTTATCATAATTTGATCATAAAGTTTAATTTTTGAAAAATTTTGTATTTCTTCTAAAGAATATCCCATTGCTCCGTAATTCTTCATCTGTATAATTTTCAACAATTGAATATGTATCATTTTGTCTCAAAACTTTAACCAAAATCTTTTCTTCTACTCCAGCTTTAGTCCTTTTTACATAAGTTAAATCGTTTTCCACAATTAATGCAGAATTACTAACTTTCCAACCAGAAAAATTCCACCAAATTATATCAAATGAAACTTTTCTATATTCAATTAAATTTTCAACATTTTCTATAATTTTAAATATTAATATTCTTCCTTTTTCTTCTTCTTTTATTTGTATTATTTGTGCAGTTACTTCAGTAGAATCTGAAAATCTTAAAGTAACACTATCTCCGTACTTTCACAATCTCTGACTTTTCTGTATTTATAGGACATGCTATATAGCATTCAAAATTATTAACTATTTTTCCTGCTTCTTTACTTTCTGGAATACTAGTACCTACATTAAGCCTAAATCCATCTAATAATTCAGTTGTTAAATAACTAAAATCATTATTATTTAAAATTAGAACCTCTTCTAAACCATCTACTCTATACGAAATAATTCCAGGTGTTTGTGTCACTATAGTTTCTGAATTATCTGTAAGTTGATTGCTTAAAGCTTTCCTTTGGTCTATAAGAGTTCTAATATATGAACCTGCTTCACTTTTTTCACCAGCAATTTCAGCTTTCTTTACAACATACGTATTTAATTTTTTCTTGTATTCATTAATAACTCTAGTATCATTTGCTTGATAAAGATTATCTAAAACATTTTCTATTTCATTTTCTAAATTAGTAATATCAATAGGAATTATACCTTTTTGACTATTTTGCAAAGCTTCATCAATCTTTTTATCTAAATCTTCTAACTGCTTATTTATTTCTTCCTCATTATTAGAATAATACCTAAAAACAGCTTCCCCTTTTGATACCCTAGAACCATCTGTAACAATTTGATTCAAGCCATTAGAATAATTATTTCCTTTTAAAAGCTTTTCATCTCTAATTATATAACCTTCAGCTGGCTCTTCATACGACAAAGTTCCATTTTCAACCATAAAAGTATCAGTTGATTTATTAATCATATTTGTACTATTCATTAAAAAATAAGCTAAAAATATTAATAAACAAATAATACCGAGCAATCTAAAAACTTTTACTTTGCTCACTTAATTTTAACTCCTTCAAAATAATTTCTATATTATTTTGTAATCCGATTAGTACTATCTAACCATACATAATCATTATTTTTTCTAAACCATGTAAGTTGCCTTTTAGCATATCTCCTACTTTCTTGTTTTATCTTTTCAAGCATTTCCTCATATGTTAATTTATTTTCTAAAAATTCTACTACTTCTTTATAACCAATTGCTTGCATAGCTGTTGGATATTCATTATATTTAGAGTATATATTTTTTACTTCCTCAACTAAACCTGATTCTATCATAATATCTACTCTCTTATTTATACTTTCATAAAGCTTTTCTCTATCCATATTCATAGCAAATTTCACAAAATCATATTTAGGTCCATTTTTACGTGACAAAATCTCTAATTCTGTTTTTGTTTTTCCAGTTTCTTTATATATTTCCAAAACTCTACAAATTCTTTTTTTATCATTAGGGCTAATAAATTCCATTGATTTAGAATCAATCCTGCAAGCTTCATTGTATAATTTAAACAGCCCTTCTTCAGTTTCTGCTTTTTCTAAAAGAAAATTCCTATAATTTAAATCGAACTCCATATCTTGATATTCAATTCCATAAACTAAAGAATTTATATATAGTCCGAGTTCCTCCACATACTATTGGAACTTTATTTTTTTGTAAAATTTCTTCAATTGCATTTTCACTATCTTGTTTAAAATTAGAAACTGTATATCTTTTATCTGGCTCCAAAAAATCTATTAAATAATGTTTTATGCCCTGCATTTCTTCCTTAGTTACTTTAGCAGTACCTATATTCATATATTTATATATTTGCATTGCATCAGATGAAACAATTTCTCCATCTATTCTCTTAGCAAGTTCAATAGATAATGCTGTTTTTCCGAGAAGCAGTAGGTCCCGCTATTACAATAACTTTAGGTTTCATTTTTAGCTCCTTTATCTACGACTAAATTTCTTTTCTAAATCAGTTTTGCTAATTTTAATAGCAGTAGGTCTTCCATGAGGACAAGTAAATGGATTAGGAAGACTAAGTAATTTTTTCATTAAACTTTCTACTTCTTTTTCATCTAATTTCATATTACCTTTAACTGCTGCTTTACAAGCAACTGTAGCAATAAACTTATCTTCTTTTTCTTGTTTTGCAGTAACCGCAACTGTATCCATTTCATCTAATATTTCTAAAAATAAATTTTTAGTATTTAATTCTTCACACATACTTGGAACTGCTATAAGTTTTATTGTATTTTCTCCAAATTCTTCAAAATCAAATCCAGCTTGTCTAAACATATCAATATTTTCTCTAGCAATACTTATTTCCTTATGAGTTAATGTAATAACATCTGCCAAAAGTAACATTTGTGAATCTTTTTCCAATTCACTATAATAATTTGATTTTACTTTTTCATACATAATTCTTTCATGTGCTGCATGTTGATCTATTATATACATTTCATCTTGTATTTCAATTATTATATATGTTGAAAAAACTATACCTATAAATTTATATTTTACTTCTGGAACATAAGTACTTTTATCTTCAAATACACTCATATTCTCTGAATTAGCAAATTTTAGTGATGCAGACACATTAATCTTTGCTTCTTCTTCCTCTTTTGTTTTTCTTACTGAGGACACATCCATTCCAAAAACTTGCTTGTACATATTTTCAAATTCTTTTGTTATTGGTACTTTTGATTCTTTTATAGCTTCACGAACTTTAGCTGTATCAATAAGTTGTGTATCATCAATATCTGCTTCCATTTTTATTTTTAATAATTTTTCAGTAACATTATCTATAGGTTTATTACTTATTTCATTATTTTTTGACTCTTCTTTTTGAACATCTATACTTTCCTTTAAATCTTCTTTGTCATCTTTTACTATATTTATTACTTCTGTTTTTTGAGCATCTATCTCAACAATTGACTTAACATTTTCTAATTTAACAGTTTCATCTTTTGATATAGCTTCTGTTACATCAAAATTAAGTTCTTTTGTATCACTTGAAATAATAGTACTTCCAAGTTTTACTTCTTTTGGTTCTTCTACTTCTTCTATCTTGTTATCTATATTTTCAGTAATACCAGATATTTCACTACTTACTAATTCAGCTGAAACTGCTACTGGTACAGAAATAGTCTCTAATTGTTCTTCAATAATATTTTCAGATTTTGAAGTTTCTAGCTGCATAGCAGGTATTTTCTCTATTTCATCATGTTTACCTTTAAATATACTTTCTTTTGCATGTTTTCTATATTCAAAAATTTCTTTTAAACTATTATTTTCTAACTCCTCTTTAGTTTCTTCTGGTTCTTTCATTAATTTTTTAAAAAATCCACTAAATGTATTTTCTCTAGGCTTAAACTCTTGAGTTTTTTCTTGTTTTTCCTCTTCTATTTCTTCTTTTTTATCTATATTTATTGGTCTTTCAATATTTTCTATAAGTTCACCTTTATCTAAACCAGATTTTATAGCATGATAGACTGCTTTAAAAACCTTTCCATCCTCTTCAAATCTGACCTCTAATTTTGCTGGATGCACGTTAACATCAACTTTTTTAGGATCTATAGAAATATTTAAAATAACAAATCCATATTTTCCTCCAGGTACTAGCCCTTTATATGCTTGGTCTACCGCTGCTGTTAAATTTTTATCCTTTACATATCTATTATTTACAAAAAATATTTGATGTGACCTATTATTTCTAGCAATTTCTGATTTTCCAACTACTCCTGTAACAACCATATCTTCATAAGTATAATCTACATCCATTATTCCATTTGCTATATCTTTTCCATAAATACTATAAATTACAGATTTTGAATCACCACTTCCATTAGTTTGTATAACTGTTTTTCCTGAATTTATAAGTTTTATAGAAATATCTTTATTAATTAGTGCAATTCTAGTTATTGCATCTTCAATATAACCTGCTTCTGTAAAATCTTTTTTCAAAAATTTATACCTTACTGGTGTATTAAAAAATAAATTTTTAACAGTTATTGTTGTTCCGTACAGGAGCTCCTATTTCAGTTTTTTCTAAAATTTTTCCACCTTCTACAATAATCTTATGCCCTGTTTCATCTTCTAATCTTTTAGAAATCATCTCAACATTAGCAATTGCCGCAACACTTGCTAATGCCTCACCTCTAAATCCCATAGTTTTAATTGTCTCTAAATCATCTGCTTGTCTTATTTTACTTGTTGCATGACGTTCAAAGGCGATTTCCATATCATCTTCTGCTATCCCACAACCATCATCTGTAATTTTTATTAAAGAAATTCCACCATTTTTTATTTCAACAGTTATATTTTTTGCACCTGCATCAATAGAATTTTCTACCATCTCTTTTACTACAGAGGCAGGCCTTTCAATAACTTCTCCAGCAGCAATTTTATTTATAGTTAAATCGTCTAAAAGTACAATTTTACCCATATTCCAAATTCCTTTCAAGCTAAAATATTTTAGCTCTATTATACATTTTTGATTATTATATCATTAAAAAATTTTTTTGTGTAGCAAATTTTAAAATTTTTTTATTAATTTTTAAAACACATTTTTTTATAAATAAATTGTAGTTTTAAATAAAAAATAGCAATATTTTCCTTTTTATTTAATTATTTTTCTCTCAATATTTTATGAATTTTTTCAATTGTAATTGGTCCTGAACGTAAAATTTTCAATTCATCTAATGTACAATCTATTATTGTGCTTCCTTCTCCAAATGATACACTTCCTTCTAACATTCCATCTAAAAGTGGGCATGATTTTTCTATTTCTTCTAAATTAATTGATACTGGTTCACCACTTTGATTAGCACTTGTCATAAAAATTGGGCTTTCTATTTTTCTTATCAAGTTTTCTAATATTTTTGAAGTAGCCATTCTAACTGCAATAGTTTGACACCCATTATTAACATAATCTGGTATATCTAATCTTTTATTCAAAACTAATGTAATTGGTCCAGGCATTAATTCATCAATCAATTTTTCTATTCTCTCATCTATAATAGCAATACTTTTTATTTGCTTCTTATCTGCACACATAACAGGAAATAATTTAGTACTTGGCCTATTTTTAACAGATAATAAATTATTATACGCCTTTATTGAATTCATACGGGCACAAATTCCATAAACTGTATCTGTTGGAACACTAATTACACCATCTCTTTTAAGTATTTGTGCTAATTCATCTATTTCATTTTCTTTATACCTTTTTATCATCTATTTTTCCTCTTTTCATTTTTACATTATACTCTAAAATTACTAATTCCATCTCGTTATCCTCCATACTATCTGGATTTGTTAGAAATTTTAGCCATGTTAATAGTTTCTTATCTTTTTCACTATGTATATCTTCTACTTTTAACTGCTTTTCTAATTTCTTTAACTTTAGTATATTTATTTCCATATCTTTTGTCAATTCCACTTTTGGATATTTTTTACTTGATAACTCCCATTTTGTATGGCATTCTGGTATATTTAAGCATAAAATAAAAATACCGAAATTTCAAATATATTATCTAATTAAAAAATGCCTTCTTGATATTTTTCAAAAAGACATCTTTATTTACATGATATAATTATTCGTTTTAGTTTACATAATTATATTGTTTCTTCATTTTCCTCTAGCTTCCCTCTATAGATGTTTTACACAAAATTCAACACACTCCTATTTTTAAAGTGAGCCAGCACATAAAACAACACGAAAACCGTCGCTGGTAGTTTTTTGGCCATTATCTCCAGCAGCATAAAACACACCAGATCTCATATAATTTTGGTAAGCACCACCACGCCCAAACAAAGGATAACTAGCATTTACAAATCTGGCATAATCTGAAAACCATCCAGAATCTCCTGTTCCTAAATACGTCTCCTTTGTTGCATCTCCTATTTTTCCTACTTGGTATATTACTATTCCATCACGACTTCCTGTTGTATTATAATATCTTGTTGCATATTTTGTACTTGGTGTCTCTGGTGTTAGACCTGTCCAACCATAATTCGATACACCACTTCCTGTACTATTGTATGCTGCAACTCTTTCCCATGCTCCTCCGCTCATATCGTATACTCCATATGTGTTTCCTGTTGTACTTTGATCTGAATTTGCTATATATGCTGTTCCAATTCCTCCTCCTGTATAATATGAACTACTAGTATTCATTGTTATTTCATTTCTATTTCTTCCGTATACACTATGTGTTAAATAAGCTACTGCTCCCCATTCACTATTTTTTATTGAATGACTATTCATAAAGTTTGTATTTCCGTCTTCTCCTATTTGTCCCACATAACCATATGTTGCCTGTCTTGCATTTATGTACTGTGTTCCTAGCGTTTGGTATCTTTTACTTGATATTCCGAATGTACTTTTTAGTGCTACTCCTGTTTCTCCACTCATCTCATATTTTGCAACCCAAAATCCTGCTAAATTTTCACTCCATCCTCCTCTATCGTAATCAGGTAGAGCTGTTCCATCTTTTGCTGTTTTATTTGTATCCTTCATGAATGCTGGATGTACTATATATAAATTTCCGTCTTTTCCCTTTACTGTTTCTACTCCTTCATCTAATTTATATTTTACCTTTCCTGTTCCAGCTATCCATAATCCATATCCATCATAATATCCTACTGGTTCTTCTATTCCATCTTTATAATATGTTATTCTATATGCATATCTTGGTATCCATACAAAATAACTCTCATTTGCGGTTTTTGCATTTGCCCATTTACTTGTTTTATGGTCTCCTTCTCCACCAAGATAATTATACCAATTACTATTTGCATCTGCATCTACGAATTTCTGCTCTTCTTCTGACCATGTCTGTGGTATCACTGACTCTCCATTTGATGTTAATACTGGTGCATTTGGGCTATTTATTATTTTGTTGTTTGTATCTAACCATATTATATCTATCTTTCCTGAGTTATTTGTAAATTCTATTGTTTCATCTGGTTCTATGCTTTCATCTGGCTTTAGCCCTTCTATATCTTCTCCACCTGTTTCTCCTTCACTCGAGTCTCCTCCACCTGAACTTCCTCCATTTGAATTTCCATCTTCTATAAACTCTCCATTATATATTTCTGATACTGCTATTTCATATACTCCATATTCTTCTTTTGTATTTAACTTCATTTCTTTTAAGTCTTCATTCCATTCTACTATATCTGGTACTTCTTTAAAATATTTATCTAATACTTCTTTTAACTGACTTTTACTTATTCTATTATCTAAGTTTTCTGTTTGGTATCCTGCTATCTCTGTTTTACTTTCTTCTATTATTTCTGCTCTATCTGTTTTCATACCTGCTGTTTTTGACTTCTTTATTACACTATTATCTCCCATTATTAAGTTTATTGATATTCCTGCTAATATTAGTAATACTATTATTGTTATTATTAGGGCTATCAATGTTATTCCGACTTTTATTTTTCATCTTTTGCTTCCTCCATCTTTTCATTAAGTATAGTACTTAAGGAAAAAATTAAATAGCTATAAATATTGATATTACTATAAATTTCTCATTTACTTTTAATTAACTTTTATTTAAAACTTAAAATAAGTATTTTCTTGCAAACTCTTGACTTTTATACTATTTATTAGTAAATTTATAATATAAAAAATTTCATTAAGTACTATACTTAACGAAATTTTTTTATATTTTTATTTAAAATTTTATATATTTTCTAACTTTTCTAATTTATATTTAAGTCCTGTATTTCTTTTTTTTATCTCAGAATTGTTTATCATATTCTCAATAACATTTTTACTTCCTATTAGTACTAATAATTTTTTAGCACGAGTCATTCCAGTATATAATAAATTCCTAGTAAGTAGCATACTAGAAGCCCATGGAATAACCATAACTACAACATCAAATTCACTTCCTTGTGCCTTATGAATTGTTATACTATATGCAAGTTCCAACTCATCTAATTCTGTAAAAGCATACCAAGCAATCTTTTCGTCATCAAATAATACCTCTATATTTTTTTCAGTATTATTTATTTTTGTTATTCTTCCTAACTCTCCATTAAAAACTCCTGCCCCATTTTCATAAGAGTTTAAATCAGAACTACTCCCTTTCTCCCAATAAATATCATAATTATTTTTTATCTGCATAACTCTATCACCTTCTCTAAATGTAATTGCTCCATATTGCTTTTCTTGTTTTTTTTCTGATTTTGGATTTAAAGCATCTTGTAAATAATTATTTAACTCTTTTGTTCCAAGCATTCCTTTTTTAGTTGGAGTAAGAACTTGAATATTTTTAAAAAATTCATAATTTCCATAGTTAGCAAGTCTTTCTTTACTCAAAGAAACAACTTGATATAACATCTTTTCTTGAGTTTGCTCATTTATATAAAAGAAATCGTTTTCTTGCTCTTCTTCTGATTTTTTACCAATGAAACTTATTCCATTATTAACATTATGGGAATTAACTATAATTTTACTTTTAGCAGCTTGTCTAAAGATTTTATTTAATGATACTGATGCAAATTTCTTAGAATCAATTAAATCTTTTAATATACATCCTGGACCTACTGACGAAAGCTGATTAGAATCTCCTACTAAAACTAATTTTGTACCTTGATAAATAGCTTTAACTATATAGTTCATTAAAAAACTATCTACCATTGACATTTCATCTATAACAATTATATCAGCATCTATTGGAGTTAAATTTACATCTACATTATGAACTTTATCATCTTCAATTTTACCTATTTCTAATAATCTATGTATTGTTTTAGCTTCTTCTCCTGTTGTTTCTGTCATTCTTTTAGCTGCTCTTCCTGTAGGAGCACAAAGTACAACCTTCTTCTTTTCTGATTTATACAGTTCTATCATACATTTTATAATAGTAGTTTTTCCAGTTCCTGGCCCTCCAGTTATAATACATACATTATTATCATTTATCTGTTCTAAAGCTTCAAATTGCTTTTCTGATAAAGTTATTCCTAACTTTTCCTCTTGTATCCTCAAATATTTCTCAAAATTTTTTATATATTTAGAATTTTTTGAATTTTTTAGTGCTAACAATTTTTCACTAATATTTTTCTCTACTTTATACATTGGATATAAATAAATCCAATTACTTCCATCTCCTCTTTCTTCTATAATAATTTCTTCTTTAACTTTTAAATTAATAATATTATCTTCTATCTCTTCTTCTGAAACTTCTAAAGAATTAGTGACAAATAAAACCAAATTTTCCTTTTGAACACATAAATGCCCATTATAACTAGCTGTAAGTAAAGCATATTTTATACCACTTTTTATTCTAAAATCATTATCTTTTGGCATTCCTATCTCTAAAGCAATTCTATCTATTTTATAAAAATCAACACCATATACTATATCAACTAACAAATATGGATTCTCATCTATCTTTTGAAGAGCATCTTTTCCTAATACATCAAAAACTTTTTTACTATTATTAGCACTTACTCCAAATTTTTCTAAAAAGCCTACTATTTGCCAAAGCTCCCATTTCTCATTAAATTCTTCTCCTATTTCATATGCTCTATCATTAGTAATACCTTTTATTTCTGCTAATCTTAGAGGTTCAAATTTAAAAATATTAATTGCATCTTCACCAAACTTCTCTACAATTTTTTTAGCAGTTGCTGGACCTATTCCTTTTATTGTACCACTTGATAAATATTTTTCCAAAGCTTTACTATTTTGTGGCATTAATTTTTCAAAAGTATCTATTTTGAATTGTTCACCATACTCTTGATGTATAACCATTTTACCTATAATTTTAAGAGTATCTCCTTCTTCTATAAAAGGAAGATAGCCGTACAATTGTCAAAATCTCTCCATCTTCTTTTTCAAATCCAGCAATAGTGTAACTATTTGAATCATTTCTATATATAATTTCTAATATTTGTCCTGTAATCTCCAATTTTTTCTCCACTTTCTTCAAAAATATGTTTGCTGTTATTGTATCAAAAATAATTGGATAGTTCAAGTAAAATATATTCATTTACAAAAAAAGTACAAAGAATTCTAAATTCCTTGTACTTTTAAAATATTTTCCTAAACTTCTGGTTCTACTATTCCAAAGTTTTTTCCATCAGGTAATTTATATAACACATTTACCTTATTTGTATCTACATTTATAAATGTTAAAAATAAATTTCCTTGTTTCTCTTTTAATTTTAATTTTGCATCTTCTACTGACATTGGTTTTATTTCATAATGTAATGTTTTTATAACTTCATCTTCAACTTCTGAAACTTCTTCTCCATTAAATGTCATTTGTTTTAAAGAAGAATCTTTTTGCATTTTTTCTTTTTTAGTTTTAGCTTTTCTAATTTGACCTTCAAGAATATCTATATCTTTATCTATTGAAGCATATAAATCCTTATCTTCTGTAACAGCCTTATAATTCATTCCACTTACAGAAATATATATTTCAGCTATCTGATAATTTTTTTCTGCTTTAATTTTTACATTCGCTTCTACATCTTCATTTCCAAAATATTTTTCTATTCTTCCTAATTTTTTTTCTACATAGTCTTTAATAGCATCTGTAGCTTTTAATTCTTTATCAGTTATTGTTAAATTAATCATATTAATCGCTCCTTTTTAATATTTGTTTAGTATTTTATCAATTAAAAATTATATTTTCAAGTAGTTTTTATAATTTTTCTCCACACTCTGGACAAAATTTAGAATTATTTTCTACTTTTGCTCCACATTTTGGACATTTTTTATCAGAAGATGCTTTTTGCTCTCCACATTCACTACAAAATTTTCCTGTATTTTCTTTTCCACATTTTGAACATTTCCAAGTATCTACTGAATTTTGAGTCACATTATTTTGAGCCTGTGTAGTAGCTACAACATTTGCTGCTGCTCCATTTGCTGCATTTTGAGTAGTACTACCAAATACTCCATTACCAGCCATATTCATCATACCAATTCCCATAAATCCATTTGCTGCTCCATTACTATTACTTGCTGCATTTTTTACAGCTTCTGCATAAGCTCCTGTTAAAGCTCCTTGTTGCATACTTGCATTTGCACTTAATATATATTGATTTATATATTGTTCAGATTTTTCATCTAATGAAACTGATTCTACAGCAAACACAACTATATTTAAACCTCTTTTTCTAATCGGTTCATCATATACTTTTTCATCCATTAATACTTTAATTTCATCAGTTTGGCTAGGTAGTTCTAAAACTGGAACTTTATACTTTTCTGTTCCAAGTTCATTTAATATATTTTGAAATACACTTATAACTTCTGTTCTCATTTGCTCAACAATTTGATCTTTTTTATAAATACTTGCTGTACCTGCTATTTCTTTCATAAATAAAGCAGGATCTGCAATTTTAAATGTATATTTTCCATAGCATTTTACTTTAACTGCAAGTGGTATCATTCCACCTGTCATTTGGTTTGGCACTGGATGTGACCAATCTTGATATGGTATTGGTGTTGCTGTTCCAAATTTATTATCCATTATTTCTTTTGTATTAAAATAATATACTGCCTGTTGATTTTGAGCTGCTCCACCAAAAGTAAATCTTTGCCACATTTCCTTAAATACTGCTCCAAAATTACCTGCAAAGAATGATGGAGATGTTGATTCATCAAAAATGTAATCTCCTTCTTCAGCTGATGCATCTAATACTTTACCATTTTGCATTATTATTGCACATTGTCCTGGCATCACCCTTATAATACTTTTTTTAGAAATAACTCCTGTATCTGTAGTCTTTCTTACCATTAGAACATCATTATCCATATTCTCACAAGAAATTAAGTCCTTCCATTGATCATGTAATTCTGATCCAACTGCTTTAAATGCTGATTTAATTAATCCCATATTCTTTTCCTCCTTTTTTATACATTTTTGGTATTTTCATATTATATTTTAAAGATTACTATAATTAATACATAATTCCATTATATCTTTCTAAATTTGCTAATGACCAACCATGATCTCTTGTTGTTATTACACTTCCACAATATGGACATTTTCCTGATGATGTAATTTCAGTTGGTGCACCACAATTTGGACAGTTCATTGTATCTGTTTGTTTTCCCTTTTCTGTTTTTGAACCTGATTTTCTTACAAATGTCAATAAATATGTGTTTATTTTATTAGAATTTTTATCTCCCTTTAATACAGCTCCTGTTGTTTCACTTATTATATAATCTATCATTTTTGAATTTAATGCTATTGTTAATCTTTCTTGTTCTAAATTACGTTCAAATTTAAATAATTTAGCCCAGTTTACACTTACTCTTTCTATTTTATTTATTTGACCATTTTGTTTATACCTTTTTAGTTGTGTACTATGTTGCTCAAATAACTCTGGCGTCTCAAAACATCTTATAGCTTCCCAGTCTCTATCTGACCATGCATATTGTAATTTTACAAACAAATCTCTTGCCCATGTTAAAAATTCTTCTGTATTAAAATCTGTATCTTGTGCTAAAATTTGTTTTTCTATTTCTTCTTTTGATTGACCTTTTTGAGTATTATTTAACATTTCATTTCTTGCAGCGTAATCTCTTTTATGCGTTTTATTATATTTAGAAGTTATAACTGTAATAATTATCATTACTATTAAAAATACAATAAATCCTCCAAAGCCTCCTCCAAAATAATAAAATCCTCCACTACTACTTCCCCAATCACTATCATAATCCCAGCTACTACTATCCCAATCACTACTACTCCAACTAGAACTATCATATGATTCAAAATCTCCTACATCAGCTGTTGTGGGTAAATCGATTATTGCAAATATTGCTACAAATAATATAAAAGTACTAATTATAATTTTTTTTATCTTTTGCATAATCTCCCTCCTAATTTTTACTTACAAGAATATATTATCACAATTTGTCACTTAATGTCTACAAATTTTAAAAAATGTTTTAATTTATATAAATTGGAAATATTTATATATACAAATTAAGTATTAAAATCATTATTATTGACTAAAAAAAATAACTACTCTATAATATATTTATATTTATTACAAGGAGAAAATATTATATGGATTATAAAATTGGTGATATTATAAAAACTAAAAAGCCACATCCTTGTGGAAATTATGAATGGGAAATTTTAAGAATTGGAATAGATTTTAAATTTAAATGTATAAATTGTGGTCATGTAATAATGCTTCCTAGAGAGAAGGCTCTTAAAATTATAAAAAAATAGTTCTATCAATTTAATAAAACTATCCTTTTAATATTAATTAAATAATGCAAATACTTTTAAAGATACATAATGAAATAAAGAAGAACCATTAGATATTCTATTATAAAAATTAATAACTGTTCCCTTTTCTAAATATACTGTTGTATTATTAGAAGATTTTTCATATGATAACGTTGTCCTCACACCCGAAGTATTTATTGATATCTCTGTTTCATCAATTACAATATATGTATCTGAATCCATATACTCACCACTATAATAACAATATAATTCTGAATTAATCATATAATAACCACTTTTTTTACAACCCAACCTTTTGCTTCATCATATGACAAATAATCTTCAAATTTTTCACTATTATTTTTAGTAAAATTTGTTGTATTAGCATAATATGTTCCAACTACCCTTTCACTATTACCAGAATTTGGTAATATCATTGAAGTAAGTAGTTTAGGACTACATGCATTTGAAGGTACAACATTTGGAGTATCTTTATTTTCGCCAGACACTTGAGCCATTTTATTTTCATAATCATTTAAAACAATTTCTTCTTCAGCTTCTGCATTTTCTATCTTTACTTTTGCTAACTTTGCTTTATCAATTATTGAATTATTTATTAATATGGCAACTGTAACTCCTGCCAATATTAACAATACAAGTATCGTTACAATTAATGACAACAATGTAATCCCTTTTGTATCTCTCATTTTTTATTCCTCCTATGTTTTAGTTTTAATTATTTTAACATATTACAATAATTTAGACAAGCATTTCCTTATACTATAAACACAACTAATTTATGAATACTAAATAGCAAAAGAATCAAAAGCAAACTAAAAGGAATGTCTCTTATTCAATACAGAGAACATTCCAATTATATAATATCCAATTTAATATTGATTATCTATCAATATCTTCTGTTTCCTCTTTTACTTTTTCATCTTTTACCTTTTCATCATTAATAACTTTTTGCTTTTTAGATTCAATTATTTCTTGCTCTTTTCTTCTAAGCTCTACCATATGAGAAGAATTATGTGATACTTCACCTACTGTAGTAGAAAAAAATTCTTCATATCCTCTATCCGTTTTTTTAATTCCTCCTACATATTTTCCACAAGGACGTCCGTGGACTATCTTGTAAGCCTTCTAAAAGAATTTCATTTACTCTAATCTTATCTAATAGTGATGTCATTACAACATTGCAATAGTTTTCATCTTTTTGCAATAAATTAAAATCAATCTGAGCTAAAATACCTTTATAATTTATAGCATCAAGTTTTTCAAAACCATATTTAGGATTATAAAAATCAGCATCATCTTGACTATACCAAGAAACTGCACAATTGTAAGCACATTCCCCACCAATCGCCAATGGTTTTCTATCAATTATTAATCTTGTAGTATCATAAGAATGACTTAATTTTGTTCCAGGAATACAAAAATCAATTTGCAATTTCCCACTATCAATAACTTTATACTTTATGTCAAAACTTTTTTCTGATTGTGTTTCCACTGTTTTTTGTTTCTTTTTAAAAATATCTAATATTCCCATAAAAATCAACTCCTAACGAATTCATTATATCATGAATTATATAATATTTCAAATTGCTGAATTTTTACAATATTAGTCTATAAAAATAGAATACTTCTATATATTTTTAAACTTGTATAAAATATTATTTATTTTATTTTCATTACTCTTTTTTCTATACTTTCTTTTCCTAAAACTTTCAATATTTCATATAAGTCTGGTGTATTACATCTTCCAGTAATAGCCACTCTAATTACTGTACTTATATCTCCAACATGACCTGGATAATTTTCAGGATTTAATTTAAATTCTTTTACCTCTCTAGCATATCCAAATTCTTCAGCCATATCTTTCATTTTATCAAACCAAGTTTGCTTATCATCATTTTCATTATAATATTTTTCAAAATATGTTTTTACAATTTTAGAAATTTCATTTTTATCATTTATTTTTTGATATTCATAGTTTATATTAGAATTTAAAAATTTCTCATCATACATATAATTTATAATATATTTAACATCTGACCATTTTGCAATATCTTTTCTTGGCTTAGTATTTCCTCTTTCAATTCCTAGAACTTTTAAAGAATATTCTTTATTATCTAACATTTCTTTAAGTTCACTATCAAACTCTCCTGCCCATTTGTATACGTTATTATATACTTCTTCCGCTGAATATCTTGATATTACTATTTTAGAAACATCAAGCATTTTGACCATATCAAATAATGCTCCACTAACTCCCATTTTATTTAATTGGAAATCAAATTCAGTCATCATATCTTTATCTGGATTTTGCTTTCTCCACATCTCAAAATTCGAATTTGCTATATTCATCAAATATTCCATAACAGCTTCACGAGGTATTCCTTCTTCTTTATAATAACTAACAGCTGCTTCTGCATCTTTTCTCTTACTCAATTTTCGTTTTGACTCTCCTTCTTGTTTCATAAGAGGAGCTGTATGAGCATACTTAGGTGCTTTAAATCCTAATATATAAAATAATTGCAAATGAAGTGGAACTGAAGCTACCCATTCATCTCCACGAGTAACTAGAGTTGTATGCATTAAATGATCATCAATTGCATGTGCAAAATGATATGTAGGCAATCCATCAGATTTTATAATTACTATATCTTGATCATTTTCTGGAAAATCTATATTTCCCTTTACCACATCTTTATGTTTTATTTTTTTATCTGGATTTCCTGGAGATTTTAACCTTATTATATATTTATCTCCATTTTTTATTTTTTCATATGCCATATCTACTGGCATATTTCTACATTTTGTCCATTTCCCAAAATAACCTGTTCTTTCTTTTGCTTTTTCTTGATCTTCACGTATTTTATTTAGCTCTTCTTGTGAACAAAAACAAGGATATGCTTTTCCTTCTTCTATCAATTTTTTAGCATAAGACTGATATATATCTTTTCTTTTACTTTGAAGATATGAACCATAATTTCCTTTGTCCTCTCCATTTATTCCCAACGTTTCATCTGGAGATACATCATAATCTTCTAAAGCTTTTAATATTCCTTCTACACCATTTTCTACTTCTCTTTTTTGGTCTGTATCCTCTATTCTAACATAAAATACTCCACCTGTTTGTTTAGCTATTTTTTTACAAATTAAACTTTGATATAATCCTCCTATATGAACAAATCCAGTGGGACTTGGTGCATATCTAACAACCTGTGCTCCGCTCAGGTAAATTTCTCTCAGGATATTTTGTTTCATAATATTCTACACCTTTTACATCTGGAAAAATTAAATTTGCTAATTCTTTATTATCCATATATTTCTCTCCTTTTATTACTATTTATTTTTATTATTATATAAGAATTTTAAATATTTTTCAAGTATTTTTATTATAGAAAGAAAAGGCTTGAAATTAAGCCTTTTCTATACTTCCATTATTATTGGCAAAATCATATAGTGATTTTTACCTATTTTTCGTAATGATATATTTTTCAAGTTTT
>CANRSD010000006.1 GCA_947642355.1 uncultured Clostridia bacterium | reverse complement strand
TATAAAAATAACTTGACATTATTAGTATTTATTGGTAATTTATTAATATAAAAAATTTCGTTAAGGAACTTACTTAACGAAATTTTTTTATTATAAATTAAAATTATTTAAATAAATTAACAAACTTTTCTACAAAAGATTGCTCTTTTTTATCTTCTTGTTCTATTTTTTGCTCTTCTTTTATTTTAATCCCTTCTGTTTTTATAACAAATTGTACACTATTCATATTTGTATTCTGCTCTGAAACAAATGATATTACTTGATAATTACTATTTTCAAAACCATCTAAAACTTCATCTATTTTATTTTCTACATTACTGTCTAAATTTTCTGTTTCACTATTCATTTGACTAGTTCCACTTGATATTTCATTTATTCCATTATCAATATTTGCATATGCACTATTTAATGCTCCAATACTAGAAACTACTGTATTTATCCCTGAGTCTAAATTTCTATATGAATTAGAAATAGTAGCTAATCCATTTTCTAAGTCTGATAAAGCTGTACTTAAATTTGTCATTGTAGAATTTATTTTTTGATTATATGATGAAGATACTGTATTGGCTGTATTTGTTACTGCTTGCTCTAATAATCCTTGTAAAACTGGTAATAGTTCTGGATTTGTAGCTATCATACTAGCATATGGTTCTGTTTGCAAAGTACTAGATATTTGAGCCATTACTTGTGATTTTATAGCTTCTGCATCACTACTAGAATTTCCTTGAACATTCAAATTTGCTCTTATTGTTTTTAATCCTGTTAGAGCTGTATTTATTCCATTTTTAACACTAGCACTTCCTCCTGGTAATGATACAACACTAGAGTTCAAATTACCTAATGATGATTTAAAAGTACTTGATCCTGATTTTAAAGTATTTGCCCCATCATTTAATTTAGAAACCGCATTTGACAATTCGGATACTTTATTTGTAACTTCTGTTGTATCTAAAGAATCTATTACTAAACTCATCAAGACACCATTAAAACTAATTCCATCTTTAAGTTCAAATTCACTTGTATCAAATTTTATAGATATTTCTTTCTCTTCTCCCGCAAGTATCATATATGTTAATTGCTTATTCTCTCCATTATTTGCAATTGTAGCACCAGTTGTCTCTATATTTTTACATTTATCTGTATTTAAAGATAATGTAGTTTGCAATAAAAAGTTTTCAAAAAAAGTTTCATTAACATTTGGATTTTTCGTTATATTTATTTTAATTTCTGCTTTTCCACTTTTGCCTAATATATCTTCTGATGAAACTTCATTTCCATCTAGAAAATATTTAACTGATATATTCCAAGGAATATTCTGACTGTTTAACTTTCCTTGATAATAGTTTTTTCCTTTTACACCATTAAAATTAATAGTATTTTCTGTTTTAGTAATTTTATCTGAACTAGATAAATTCCTAACTTCTGAATAATCACCATAGTCAGTTATATTACCTTTTTCATTTAGTAAAAATTGATTTACAACATATATATCTTTTATGCTTCCATCATTTTTTAAGTTAACATATACATTTTCTTCTTTTCCTGTTTTTGAATAATTTATTGTTTCTTCATTTCCAAATACTGGAAATGTAATTCCAAAAATCATAGAAATTACAATAAATAAAACAATCATATTTTTCTTTAACTTATTCATATTTATCAATCTCCTTTTTACTTAAAATCTACTTCTTTAGTAGTCTTTTTTATAATTTTATCAAACACTACAAGTAATGCTGGAAGTACAAAAAATACTAATAACTCTGATATTACTGCTCCTCTACTAACTAATATTCCAAGCTCACTTATTACTTGATTTGTTGACATTTTTCCTAAGAAAAATCCTGCTATTGTTAATATTCCAGCAGATGTTAATATTGACAATATTGTATCTTTTGTGGTTTGTTTAACTGTATCTATTTTTTCTAATACTTTTCTATTTTCTAAATATCTATCCGTATATAAAATAGCATAATCTATTGTTGCACCAAGTTGTATAGAAGATATAATCAAATATGAAATATAATTTAAATTTTCTCCTCCAAAATATGGAAAAGTTAAATTAATCCATATTGATAATTCTATAACTAAAAGCAATATAATTGGTAAACTTAATGATTTAAAATTGAATAATAAAATTATAGCTATTGAAACTATTGCAACTATATTTACAATTATATTATCTTTTATTACTGTTTCTTTCATATCATATGTGTTTACACTTTCTCCACACATCTGATATTTCTCTCCATAGTACTTACTTGAAACATCCCTTAATTTTTCTACTGTTTTAAATGTTTCTTCTCCTTGAACTGGTCTATCTATATAAAGTAATATTCTACTATAATTTTCAGAAATTAAATCAGATAAAATATCTTCTGGAACATATTCCATTGGAATTTCACTTCCAACATTAGTTACATAAGACACTACATTTGCAACTTCTGGAAGTTCCTTCAACTCATTTATCATTTTTTCCTCTTTTGCAAAATCTCCTTTAGGTACCATTAATACCACTTGATTAGATTTTCCAAATAATCTTTCAATTTCTTCTTTCTCATATCCTACTCCCTGAGTTTTATCTTTAAAAATCTCAGATGCACCATATGAAAATCCTATTTCTTTACTTGCTAAATTACAAGGTATAATTAATACTAAAAATACAACAATTGCAATATTTTTTAATTTAACTACTACTTTTGAAAATCTATTAAACTCTGGTAATAATTTTCTATGTTTTGTTTTATCTATTAATTTATATGAATAAACTGCTAAAATTGGTAGCAAGAATAATACACAAACAAGACTTAGTACTATTGATTTTGCCATTACAATTCCCATATCTGGACCAATTTTAAATTTCATTAATATAAGTGCTGCAAAACCTATAACTGTAGTTAGTCCACTTGAAAGTATAGATTTATAAGATTTTTGCATAGCAGATTTCATAGCATCTTCAATACTCTCTTTTTCTTCTCTTTCTTCTGCAAATCTATGAAGTAAAAATATTGAATAATCCATAGAAACAGCAAGTTGCAATATGCTACCAGCTGCATTAGTAACAAATGATATACTTCCAAAAAATGCATTTGTTCCTGTATTTAATAAAATTGCAATCCCTATTGTTCCTAAAAATAGCACCGGCTCAAACCAAGAAGTTGTAGTAATAAGTAAAATTACAAAAATAAGTGGAACTATAAATAACATTATTTTACTTATTTCTTCTGATGTAGAAGTTTCAGCAGCTACATTATTATAGCTATCTCCTGACATTAAATTTTCTTCTCCTATTATTTGCCTTATTTTATCTATTGCTTTTGTTTGTAAATCTTCATTTACTACTACAGAAAAAATTGCATTCCCATCTTTATACCAAGTTTCAAGACTTTTTTCATCTAAAGTTTCTAAAGGTATATATGTAGAAACTGTATCATCTATCCAGCTAATTTCTTCTACACCCTCTACACTTGCTATTTTCTCTTTATATTCTAAAGCTTCTGTTATACTTACATTTTTTACCACTACTCTTAAATTTGGTATAGCAGTATTATATTCTTTATCCATTATCTCTAATGATATAGTTGATTTTGCATCATCTGGTAAATAATCCATCATATTATAATTTACAGTAACTAATCTAGATGCAAAAATAGAAAATAAAATAGCTATAATAAAAATAATAAGTATCTTTTTTTTATTTTTCATTAGTAGCTCAGAAATTTTTTTCATAAACTATTCTCCTTTCTTTTATCCTTATACATTTAATTACCATATATTTTATTGCATTTTTATATTGTAACACTTTTAATTTTATGATACAATAGTTTCACAACTTATAAAACAAAGGAGGTCTAAATGTATCATATAAAAAATGATAAACGAACTCTAAAATCTTCTGAACTTATTTATGAAGGTTTATTAAAATGTTTAGAAATAAAAGAATTTAACAAAATAACTATATCAGATATTGAACATTATTCCACTATAAGTAGATCCACTTTTTATAGATTATTTGATTCTCTAGAAGATATACTTTCTATGAAATGTGATTATTATTTCAAAGAAGTATTAGGAAATTACATTACACATCCTAATGCCAAAAATGGAAAACTTGATTTTGTAAAATATTTTTTTAATTATTGGTTTGAGCACAGCAAATTATTAGAGATACTATTTTCAATAAATCGTATTGATATTATATACAATTCTATCTCTCATAATTCACATATTCTTACAGATTTTTACAAATCTAAATCTACATTTCCTATAAAAAATTTAGAATATTCCATTGCAATACGAACTGGAATATTTCTTGTTATACTTTTTAAATGGATTCAAAATGGCAAAAAAGAGACTGTAGACGAGTTAGTTGAAATACTAAGTTCACAACTTGTATTTTTATCACAAAGTGATTTAATATTTTAAAAAAAGAAATAGTTTTATATGTTATAAAATACTTTTCATTAATAAAAAAATTCGTTAAAGAACATTCTTAACGAATTTTTAACTATTTCTATATCATTGTTTCTTTTACAATCTTATATAAATCTTTTGGAATATTTATTAAAGAAAAATATTTATATAATAAATCAAAACTTACTCCTTTTTTAAATGTTGGTGCTTCAAAAATATCTCCACAAGATATTCTAAAATAAACTTTATTTCCAATCATTCTTATACATATACTATCTTTTAATATATTTCTAATTTCTGTTATCTTTTCTATTGCTTCTGGAGTTAAAACTTCCATTGCATTAATTCTATTATTTGCAAATACATCAAAGTATTTTTCAAATTCTGTAGATTCCATTTCTACTCTTGAATCTTTGTATTTTCTAATCATTGAATTTGGATATATTTTTATATCATCTAAAAATACTCCCATAATATCTACAATTCCAAATACACCAATAAAACTAGTTTCATTTACTCTACTTATATTTCCCTTATCATCAGTATACATATTTGTAATTATAGTTTTAACTTGAGACATCTCAAAACTAGAATTTTCATCTAATTTACCAGATATATAATCCTCTGAACAATATTTATCCCATCTTTTTTCGAAACCAGATTTTATATATTCTGATACTGTCACACCTTTTTTTACACTATATTCATATGTACTATCAATCTCATTAATTAAAGACTTTATTATTTCTTTTTTATATTCTTTTGTATACTTATTTGATAAATCCATAATATAAAGTATCATAAATAGTAAAAAAATGGAAAAAATCAGAAAAATAATTATTTTTCCATATTTAATACCTATAGTAATTATTCCTATAAATACTAAAATACAAGTTAAAAACCATATTATCTTTTTAAAAATCATATTTTTACGCATTTTTTCTATTTTCTCACCATTTTGAGTATATATTTTATCAAAAATCTCATTAAAATCTGATTTCACTTAACTTCCTTATCCTTTTCTTCATATTCAAAAAGTTCTTCTCTTTCCATATGCATAAATAGAGCAAAAATATTTCCTGGAAATGTACTTATTTTTGTATTATACATAGTTACATCACTATTATATAGTCTTCTTGAAGCTTGCAATTGATTTTCTATCTTTTCTAATGATTTCTCTAAATTTAAAAATTGTTCATTTGATTTAAGAATTGGATAATCTTCACTAAGTGCTAATATACTATTACATTTATTATTTACTTCATTTCCTTTAATCAAGCTTTTGGTATTATAATATTCTTGTCTTTCTTTCATAATATCTTGTAAAACTTGTTGTTCATATTTTGCATATTCTTTTACACATTCTACCAAATTTGGAATTAAATCAAATCTTTTATTTAATATTACATCAATCCCAGATTTTGACTGTAAAACTTTGTTATGTAATGTTTTAACTAAATTGTATTCTATTACATATATAATTAAAATAATTATCAAAACTATTATTAATATCATAACTTTCCTCTATTATTAGTTCATTTCTACTGTATCTATAATAGAATTAACATCTTCTATATTATGTTTTTTCATAAAGTTTTCAATTCCATCAATTACTTCAATACTAGCATTTGGATTAACTAAGTTTGCTGAACCTATTGAAACACATTTTGCTCCTGCCATCATAAATTCAATTGCATCTTCTCCTGTCATAATTCCACCGAAGTCCCATAACTGGTATTTTTACACTATGAGATGCCTGATATACCATTCTAACTGCAACCGGCTTTATTGCAGGACCTGAAAGACCACCTGTATTAATTCCAAGAACTGGTTTTCTTTTTTCTATATCAATTTTCATTCCTGTTATAGTATTTATAAGTGAAATGGCATCTGCTCCAGCATCTTCTGCACCTTTTGCAGGAAGTGTAATATCTGTTACATTTGGTGTAAGTTTTACTATTAATGGTTTATTAGTAAGAACTTTTCTACAAGCAGAAGTTATTTCTTTTACTCCTTCATATGTAGTTCCAAAAGCTAAACATCCAGCCTTTACATTAGGACAAGAAAGATTTATTTCAACTCCATCTATTTCTAGATTATTTAAAGCCTCACAAATTTCCACATATGCTTCAATAGTTCCTTCAGCTCCTCCAAAACAATTTACAATTATAGGTGTATTAAATTGTTTTAAAAATGGTAAATCATTTTCAACAAAATAATCTAGTCCTGGATTTTCTAACCCAATAGCATTTAACATACCACTATTTGTTTCACAAATTCTAGGTGGTTTATTTCCAAGCTTTGGTCTCATTGATGTTCCTTTAGTAATTATAGCTCCTAATTTGCTTAAATCTATAAACTGGCTATGACCTCTACCATATCCAAAAGTTCCTGATGCTACTGTTACTGGATTTTTCATTTTAATTCCACAAAAATCAATTTCTGTATTCATATTTTTTACCCTTTCTTTACTTACTATATTATCACATCTTTGGCATTAAATACTGGTCCATTTTTACAAACATACTCATATTTCTCTTCACCATTTCTTATAACTTTTACAGCACATCCTACACAAGCACCTATACCACATCCCATTCTTTCTTCTAAAGACATTTGGCATTCTATCTTTTCCTTTTTTGCAAATTCTTGAACTGCTTGTAACATTGGAAGTGGTCCACAAGCAAATATTATATCTGGTTTTTCTTTATTACAATCTTCTTTCAAAAAATCAATTGCATATCCTTTTTCTTTATAACTTCCATCATCTGTTGTTACAACTAATTTCTTAGAAACTTCCTCAAACTCACTCTCTAAGGTAACTAATTCTTTATTTCTAAATCCCATATACATTGTTACATCTGTATTTTCCTTTAATTCTTTAGCAAGTTCATAGAGTGGATATGTACCAATTCCACCACCAATAATATATGCTTTTTTATAGTGTTTAACTTCAAAAGTTCCTTCTCCTAAAGGGCCTAAAATATTTAAGTCATCTCCAACTTTTTTATCCATTAACATTTTAGTTCCTTTTCCTTTTACTTGGAAAATGAATTCTACAACATCATTTTCTTTATCCACATTATAAATACTAATTGGTCTTCTTAAAAATGGTTCGTAACTTTCTGAAACTTGTATTTCTAAAAAACTTCCTGGCTTCGCTTCTTTTGCTATTTCTTTTGTTTTCATAGAAAACTTATAAATTCCTTCTATAAGCTTCTCTTTTCCTACTATTTTAGCTACTGTTTGTACTGGCATTATCTTTTCCTCCTTTTATATGAACTTAAAACTATATTCACAAACAAATTCCTCATTTGGTTTTAATATAATAATATCTGATTTTTCTTCAAAATTTCCATTTGAATCTATTGTATCTGCTGTATTTTGCCAAGGTTCAATACATATAAATGGTGCATTTTCTTTTGACCATATTGCTAAATATTTAAAATCTTTAAATTCAAACTCTAATTTCTCAACATTATTTTCTTTTAATATTACTTTATCTGATTTTATATTTTTCATAATTAACGCATCACTTTTAAAAATATCTTTATATAAAAATATTTTATTATCTTTCATAAATAAATCTGCATCTAATTTTTGTAAATTTAAAAGTCCATCAGATAATCTATAAAATTCAATATTTTCTTCTTTTTCTTCAAATTCTATATAACAATCATTATTTGAATAATCACATTTAAAAGCTGGATGACCTCCTAATCCAAAATACATATTTTTACTATCTTTATTACATATTTTGTATTTAGTAGTTACAGTATTCTCATTTATTTCATATGATACATAAAGTTCAAACTTAAATGGAAATTTTCCTAAAGTTTCATTATTTGACTTCAATACATATGAATTATCTAATAATTTTTCAAAATCCATATCTCTTGCAAATCCATGTTGTCCCATTTCGTAAATTTTTCCATCAATTTGAGTTTTTCCATTTTTTAATTTTCCTACAATAGGAAACAAAACTGGACTATGTCTATTCCAGAAAGCTTGTCCATTATGTAACTTTTCTTCTCTATTAAAAAGAACTGAAGTAAGTTCTGCTCCTTTTTTTGTTGTTTTAATTTCTAACATTATTTGTTATTCTCCCTAAAATTTCTCATGAATTGTTATTTTATTGATTTATTTAATTCATCTCGCATACGAATTGCTTCTGCTCTAGTTGCTTCTCCATATTTTTCATCTCCAAATTTATCTTTCCATAAATCAGATTTATAAGCACACATTAGACTTCTTGATGCATTTATTATTCCACCAATTCCATTTTTATCAAATCCTAAAGCTATATCTTCTGCTTTCCCTCCGTTGTGCACCATATCCAGGAATTAAAAAGAATGAATTTGGCATAAGTTGTCTTAAATCTCTTAATTGTTTAGGGTGTGTTGCTCCAACTACAGCTGCAACTGAGCTATATCCATTTTCGCCTATTAAATCTTCTCCCCATTCTTTAACTAAATTTCCTACTACTTCATATATAGTCTTTCCATTTTCTAATTTTAAATCTTGAAGTTCACTTGATGATGGATTTGAAGTTTTTACTAATATAAATATTCCTTTATCATATTTTTTACAATCATCTATAAATGGTTTAATTCCATCAATTCCAAAATATGGATTTACTGTTAAAAAATCAACATCATATAAATTATAAGATTTATCCCCGATTTTAGTTTCTCCTAAATATGCTGATGAATATCCACTTGAAGTTGAACCTATATCTCCTCTTTTAGCATCTAAAATTACTATCATACCTTTTTGTTTTGCATAACTACAAGTTTTTCTTAAAAGCTCCATTCCATCTATTCCTAAAGCTTCATAGAATGCTGCTTGTGGTTTTACTGCTGGAATTATATTACATACATTATCAATTACTGTTTTATTATACTCCCAAGTTGCATCACATACACTTTTTATATCAGTTCCATATTTTTCTTTTATACAATTTGGCAGCATATCATATCTTGGATCTAATCCTATTACTGTTGGATTGTCCATTTCTTTTATTTTATTTATTAATCTATCAATTGCATTCATATTTATTTAATTCCTCTACTTTCTCTCAAATACTAATCTTCCACTTACCATTGTGTACTCTACCATACCTGTTAATTTCTTTCCAATCCAAGGAGTATTTTTTGATTTTGAAACAATCATTTCTTTTGTATATGTATATTCTTTATTTGGATCAAATATAGTTAAATCAGCAATAGCTCCTTCTCTTACTTCTCCTCTATTTTCTAAATTTAAAAGCTTTGCTGGACTATAAGACATAAGTCTTACCATATCCATATAATTAATGTAACCTGGTTTTACTAAATTTGTAATAGTAGCAGAAAGTGCTGTTTCAAAACCAATAATGCCATTTGGAGCTCCTGATAATCCTTTTGCTTTTTCATCTTCTGCATGAGGAGCATGGTCTGTTATTATTGCATCTATTGTTCCATCTTTTAAACCTTTAATTATAGCTTTCTTATCTTTTTCTTCTCTTAAAGGAGGATTCATTTTAGCATTTGCTCCTGATTCTAAAACTTCATCTACTGTGAAAGTAAAATAATGAGGACAAGTTTCACAAGTAACATTTACTCCTCTTTCTTTTGCACTTCTTATCATATTTACAGATGTTTCTGTACTTATATGACAAATATGTGTATGTAAATGATTTGTTTCAGCAATTACAATATCACGAGCTGCCATTATTTCTTCTGCTTCTGGTAAAACTCCTTCAACTCCTAATTCTCTAGCTACTTTACCAGCATTTATAGCTCCTTTAGCAACAGATTTTTCTTCACAGTGTTCTGATATAAAACTTCCAATCTCATTTGCTCTTATCATCGCTTCTCTTATCATATTAGCTTTTTCAACTGGCATTCCATCATCAGAAAAACCAATTGCACCTGCCTTTAACTGTTCTTCAAAATCAACTAATTCTTCTCCTTTTTCTCCTTTAGTAACACTTGAAAAAGGAAAAACATTACAAAGATTAACCTCTTTTGCTCTTTTTATTATTTCTGACAAAACAATAGCGCTATCTGGTGTTGGTTTAGTATTTGGCATAGGACAAATAGTAGTAAACCCTCCTGCTACAGCGCTTTTACTTCCTGTTTCAATAGTTTCTTTATGTTCTCCTCCTGGTTCTCTTAAATGGCAATGCATATCAATCATTCCAGGCATAATATATAAACCACTACAATCAATAACATTATTTCCTGTAGTTTCAATATCTTTATCTATTTTAATAATTTTATCATTTTCAACTAGTACATCTAGTTTTTCTTCAGTATTACTTACATAGTCGATTACTGTTCCATTTTTTAATAAAATTCCCATTTTCTTCCTCCTAATTAATTATATAAAAATACAATACTTTTAAAAATTCAAAAGTATTGTATCATTATATAAAATATTTTTCAAGTTATTCAACTTAAGTTTTTCATTTATTTACTTGGTCTGATACCAATTCTTACCTTCTTCTACATCCACTTTTAATGGCACTGATAATTTTACTACATTTTCCATTTCTTCTACTAATATTCGTTTTACATTTTCCAATTCATCTAATTCTGCTTCTATTAAAAGTTCATCATGTATTTGAAGTATCAATTTTGATTTTAAATTTTCCCTTTTTAATCTATTATATACATTTATCATTGCAATCTTCATAATATCTGCTGCTGTACCTTGTATTGGAGTATTCATTGCTGCTCTATCCCCAAATTTTCTTACCATATAATTATTTGAAGATATCTCTGGAATATATCTCCTTCTTCCAAACATTGTGTCAATATATCCATTCTCCTTTGTTTGTTCAATCACATTATCCATATACTCTTTAATTCCAGAATATTTTTCTAAATATTGCTCCATATAATTTTTAGCTTCTTTTCTATTTATTCCAGTTTGTTCTGCTAAACCAAAATCACTAATTCCATATACAATTCCAAAATTTACAGCTTTTGCTCTACTTCTCAATTGTTTTGAAACATTCTCTACTGGTACATTAAAAATCTGTGATGCACAGATTGTATGTATATCTTGATCTTCATTAAAAGCTTCTACCATAATTTTATCTTGTGACATATGTGCAAGTACTCTAAGCTCTATTTGTGAATAATCTGCATCTACAAATAACTTTCCTTTTTCTGGCTTAAATACTTTTCTCACTTTTTTTCCTAAATCCGTTCTAGTTGGTATATTTTGCAAGTTTGGCTCTGTACTACTTAATCTTCCAGTAGCAGTAACAGTCTGATGGAAATATGTATGTATTCTTCCAGTTTTCTCATTAATATGTGGTATTAAACCTTCTACATATGTTGAATTTAACTTCATTATTTGCCTATATTCTAATATTTTTTCAATTATTGGATGTTCTTTTTTTAGTTTTTCTAAAACTTCAACATCTGTTGAATATCCACTTTTATTTTTTTTATATACAGGTAACTTTAATTTTTCAAAAAGTATTTCTCCCAATTGCTTAGTAGAATTTATATTAAATTCTTGATCAGCTAATTTATATATATCTATTCTTAATTCTTCTAAATTCTCTCTTAAATTCTCTCCAAATCTAATTATTTCTTTTTCATCTGCATACATTCCTGTATATTGCATGTCTGCTAAGACTTCTATAAGTGGCATCTCAATTTCATTAAATAATTTTAATGACCCTATTTTATTAAGTTCTTCTTCTAATTTTGACTTTAAATTTGAAATTATATATGCAAAAATTTCATTATCAATATTTTGTTTTTCTTCTTTTAAATCATCAAACAAACTTGTTTGTTTACTCTTAGAAGTATCATCAAAATCCTCATTTATATCTAATCCCAAATAAATAAAACTAAGATTTTTTAAATCATATTGATTTGAATTAGATTTTAAAAGATATGCTGCAATTTTTACATCAAACATAAAATTTGTAGGATTTATTTGAGCTTGCTTTAACAATATATAATCTATTTTTTGCTCATATCCACATTTTAATATATTTTCATTTTCAAATATATATTTTAACTTATCTTTATATTCTACAAAATTCACAGAATAAACTGTTTTCTCTATACAAATTTTTACACTTACTATTTCTTTTTCAATTGGTTCTAAATTTGTACTATCTTTCTTTTCAAAAAAATAATAAACTATTTTATTTTTTTCTATTTCTTTAATTATCTCATCTAATTTTTCTTCTGTTTCTATTTTTATAATTTCAAATAAGTCTTTTACATCAGTGGTTTTTTCATTAGCTTTGTCACTTTCTTCTGTTAGATTAAATCTTTGAATATATCTATTAAAACGAAGTTCTTTAAATATCTCAAGCACTTCCTGTTTTTTCCATTCTTCTACTTTAAATTCTGATAAAACTTTATCTATCGGAGCATCTATATCAATAGTTCCAAGAGTTTTTGAAAGAAAAGCCATATCTTTATTTTCTATTAGTTTTTCTTTTACTTTTCCTTTGATAGTAGGTTCTTCTTCATCTATTTTTTTGTATATGTTTTCAATAGTACCAAAACTTTTTATTAAATTTAAAGCTGTTTTTTCGCCTATTCCTGCTACTCCTGGAATATTATCTGATGAATCTCCCATTAAAGCTTTAACTTCAATTAAAGCTTTAGGCTCAACTCCATAAACCTCTAGTACTTTATTTCTATCATAATTATCAACTTCGGTTTTTCCTTGTTTAGTATGAGGAATACGAATTGTAACTTTATCTGTTGCAAGCTGAAACGAATCTCTATCTCCTGTTAATAAAATAACCTCTAATCCTTCATTTTCTCCAAATCTTGATAATGTACCTAAAATATCATCAGCTTCATATCCTGGCTTTTCAATAATCTTAATATTCATAGCTGTTAAAACCTTTTTTATTATAGGCATTTGAGCAGCTAGCTCATCTGGCATTCCTTTTCTTGTTCCTTTATATTCCTTATATAATTCATGTCTTTTAGTTGGTGATTTTACATCAAATGCAACAACCAAATATTCTGGACTTACATCTTCAATCATTTTGAACATAATAGCTAAAAATCCATATACTGCATTTGTATATGTTCCATCAGCTGTTTGTAACATTTTACTTCCCATAATTCCATAAAATGCTCTATTTAATATACTATTTCCATCAATTACTACTAATTTTTCCAAATTCTCTCTCCTCTCATTTTTTATACAATATCATATAAAAAATAAAAAGTCTAGTAAAGAATTAAACTATTTTCCCATCCTTCATTTCTATAGTTCTATCACAATTCTCAATTGTAGATAATCTATGTGCAATCATAATAGTTATTTTTCCGTTTTGTAACTCTCATAATTGCATTTTTTATAAGCTCTTCATTTTTCCAACTCAAATTTGATGTAACTTCATCTAATATAACTACATCTGGGTTTGTTGCCATAATCCTTGCAAAACTAATCATTTGCTTTTCACCAGTTGAAAGTATGTCTGGATTTTCATAAATATTTGTATTATATCCTTTTGGAAGAGAAATAATTTTTTCGTGTAATTTCAGATCTTTAAAAATTTTCTCAATTTCATCTTTGGTTATTTTACTATTCACATATTTTATGTTATCTATAATACTACCTGGCATAATTTGTGCATCTTGCATAATATACCCTATTTTATCTCTAATAGAAGAAATACTATAATTTCTATAATCTTTTCTATTTATTCGTATCTCTCCTTTTTGAGGTTCATATAATCTCTCTAATAAACTTGTAACTGTTGTTTTTCCACTTCCAGTTTTTCCTATTATAGCTATTTTTTCATTTTCCTTTACTAATAATGAAAAGTTTTTTATATTCTTCTTAGTATTATTATATGAAAAAGATACATTATCAAACTCAATATTAATAATTTTGTCTTTTAATTTCTCTCCATTTTTTAAATCTTCTTCTGGAACTTTTTCTAATAATTCTAATATTTTATAATATGCAAAAAATGACTGACTAAAATCTGTCAAATGTCTTGTAAACCAGCTAAATTCATATTTAATATAATCAGAATAATCTATCATAATCATAACTTCAGCATATGTCATTATCCCAGTAAGAACTCCAATTCCTCCAAAATAAATAATACTAATAACTGAAAAAGCTGTTACAAATGAAAATATACCATTATATGTACTCATTATTTTTTCTAATTTAGAGTTTTCTTTTTTATACTCTTCTAATTTATTTTCTAAATCTTTGACTTTTTGATTTATTATTCCTAATATTTTTATACTCAAAAAATTATTAATACCTTCATTTATTAGTGTATAAATTTCCATATTAATTTTTCTAATACTAGATATTTTAGCCATAGTTTTTCTATTAAAAAATAAAGTTATTAAAAGACCTATAAAATATAAACATAAAATTATAATTCCTATTTTACAATTAACAAACATTAAAAATACTAAGATAATTGTAAAACGTATTAAACCCATAACAAACATTTCTGTAGATATAATTGGAAATAAATCTCCTGCACTTTGTGCATCATCTTGTAAAAATTGCATAACTATTCCAGACTCATTTTCATCAAAAAATTTGCAATTTACTTTTTGTAATTTTTCAAATATCTTATTTCGTAAATCTCTTTCTATCCATATTGATAAAAAGCACCTCATTTCACAATGTTTAAAAACCATATAGCATTGTGAAATTATAATACCTATATAAATACATACAAAAATTACTAATTCCTTTATATTTTGATTTGGTATTTCTACATCTAATATTTTTCTAACAATATATGGAACTGTTACAATTTCTATAACTGCTGTTACTATAATAAGAGCAAATAATGCAACAAACTTCTTATGATATCCTACATCTTTATACATTTTATTCAACTGCTTAAACTTAATCTTCATTACTATTTGTTCCTCCTTCGATTTTTATTATTCTATCCACATAATTTTCTATTTCTGAATTATGAGTAATGAAAATCATTGTATTTTGAGGATATTTTTTTACTAAATTTTTAAGTACTTCATCTTTAGTTTTATTATCTAATTTACTAAAAGCATTATCAAATATCATAATTGGTTTGTTTCTATATAAACATCTAGCAATTAAAATCCTTTGTTTTTGACCACCAGAAAGTTTAACACCTTTTTCTCCTACAAGTGTTTCATATCCTTCTTCCAATCCTTTAATATCTGCATATATTCCCGCATCTTTTACAACTGCTTCTATATCTTTTTCTTCAACTTCTTTATACAATTTTATATTTTCTAATATACTTCCACTAAATAAATCTGCATCTCCTAAAGTAAAATCAACATAGTCTCTTATATTAGCATTATTTATTCCTTCTATATTATGATAATTAAAATAGATTCTGCCATCTACCTTATAAAATCCAAGCATTGCCTTTGCTAAACTACTTTTTCCAGTTCCATTTTCTCCTATTATTGCTACTTTTTCTCCTTTTTTTATTGTAAAATTCAAATTTGATAAAATTTCTTTTTTAGAAATGTTAATATTTACATTATGAAACAAAATATCTCCATCTAAATCATAATAATAATTTCCATTGCTTTCTTCTTTCAAACTTAATAGTTTTTTTACCTTTTGCTTAACTACTAAATAATTATCTATTATTTCTAATTTTTCACCAAACGAATACAAACAATTTAATATTTTATTTGCAAACAATATTAATGCAGATAATGTTCCAAATGTCATACTACCTTTAATAATAGCTATTCCGCCTAGTAAATATATAAATGGACTTGCTAAATAAGTTATATGTTCACTTATAATTTCATAAAATAAAATTAATTTTATAAACTTTATATCTTCTTCTACATAATTTTTATTTAATCTCTTATATTTTTGTATTTCCTCTTTTTGTCTATTGTAAATTCTAATAAACTTGAAATTATTAATATTATTAAAAGTTGCTCCTAAAAGTTTCTTTTTCTTTGATATACGCTTTTCTAGTATTTCATTCATTTTCTTGTGATACCATAATGCAAATACAAGCATAATAGCAATTGTAAAAATTAAAAATACTGTAACAGAAACATTTAAAAATATTCCTTTAGTCACAATAAAAAAAGTAAGTGATAAAATATCTAATATCAAATTAAATTGATTTTTAAAAAAATTAACATAGTTAGTACCATCTTCATTTACTCTTTGAAGCATTTCAACTTTACTATATGAATTATAACTTTCATAATTCAAGTTTAAAATATGCTCATATAATATTTTCTTAAAATTACTACTAATTTTTAAAGTAAAATCAGTAGTAACTCTTTCTCTTAAATACTTAGCTAGAACTATTAATAAATTAATTAATATAATAATTAAACCTAAAACTCCTAATCCTTGTATCGTATCCACTTCTAAAATTTTACTTAAATATTCTGGTAGCACATTACTATTATGAAACAAAACCCCATCTATTGCATAACTTATATAAACTGCTATTTGCAAAGTAAAATATGATATGATTATACTCGATACAATAAGTAAAAAAATGTGTATTTTTAAATTTTTTAAAATAATATTATCTTTCATTACCTCTCCTAACAAAAAAATACTTTTATTAGACTATATATCTAATAAAAGTATTTTTGCTTTACTTTTTTGGTATCAAAATTATTAAGTTATTTTATTTGTACACAAATTTCACAATAATCTTCATAATAAATCTCTAATTCTAAATATTTAAAAACTAAGTTATATTCTGACTCAGGAAGCCAATTATCGTATATATTATCACTTAATTCAAGAATATCATCCTGTTTATGATTCGGTAGTTTAAAACAAGCCCATTTAGCTTTTGGTAATTTTATTTTTACAAAGTCCTTATGTGGCATCTCTCCTAATATATAATATTTTCCTTTTTTAGTTTTATTTCCATTTTCATAAATTGTATGATACAATCCATAATATAATGCTTTTCCATTAGCGCTATTTCTTATATAATCCATAGTTCCATCTTTTATTACATCTACATATAAATTTCTTATAGCTTTTTTATCAGTATCTGATATTATTCCAGTTGTTTTTCCATAAAAAGTTTGCTCTTCCATCTCTACAACTCTATACTCTAATCCATTAATTCCTTTTACTTCAAAATTGATTTCTAATCTTGGAAAATATACAATTTCTATATTACTATTTTTTCTAAAAACTGTTGGAGACATACCAAACATTTTCTTAAAAGCATTAGAAAATGAAACTGGTGAATCATAATGATATTTAACTGCTATATCGATAATTTTATGGTTCGTTCCTCTTAATTCTTCTGATGACTTACTTAATCTTCTTTTTCTTATATATTCTGTTAAAGTTATACCTGTTAAAAAATTAAATATTCTTTGCATTGTATAAGAAGAAGTACCTAACAATTTTGCTAATTTATTATAATCAATTTCATTTTCTAAATTATCTTCTACTGTATCTATCAATGTATTTAAATAATTCATTTTATGCTCTTTCTTTAATTTTCTCTATACATTCATCTATATTTCCAGTTAATTTTACAATACTAGGAAGTTGATAAAAATTAACTGTTTCTTTTGCATCTTTAAAAGCATTATCATCATTAGAATATAAATAAATTTTCTTATTTAATGCTAAAGACATTCCAAGTTCAACATGTGTTCCTCTACCTCCTGGTAATAAAATAATAACTATATCTGCATCATTAATTCCTTGAATTTCAAGGTTAGAAAACTCAATTAAATTCTCTAATGTTTCATATCCTAAAATATTATCTGCCCAATTGTATGTATGTTTCCAACCTTCTTCTTTTAATTTTTGAGAAACATAATTTACCATATCACAATTTTTAAATCCAGATCCTATATAAAAATTCATTCTAAAACCTCTCTTATTTTTTTATTATATTATCATAAAAGATTATAGTTATCAATATAAAATATTAATTCTATTTTCAGCGCTTATATTTCATACCCAATCTGAGTTATATTAGTATATAATTTTTCTTCTTTTATTAATTTAAAATTTTTAACCTCTTGTCTATAAACCTCTACTTGCTCATAAATTTCATCTGAATTTTTAGTATATATTAAATTTTTATTTTTAACTACATATTCATTTTCCACTTCTTTATCTGATTGCAAATTACAATACATATAATCATCATCAAATTTAATTACTATTTGAAAAGTATTATTAGTATCATTTCTAACTTTTAAATCCAAAAATCCTTCTGCTATTGTAGCATCTATTCCTTTTAAATCATTTTCAATAGAATCAGGAAATTCTTTTATCTTATGTGTATGCCTTTCTACTATTGTTAAAGGACTATTTAAAAAAACTTTAAATAGTAAATTGCTTAAAGCACACATTCCTCCACCTTCCACAAATTCAATTCTATTTTTTACACAAATTAGTCCCTTTTTGTACTTTTCTTTTTTATCTGCATCTTTTACTAACATATAAAAAGAAAAAGTTTCATTAGGCTTTATAAGCAAATGATTTATTTTCTTAGAAGCTAACTTTAAATTAAATACTTTGTTATACTGATACTCTATTGGAAATCCTGTTTTATAATTTAGCAATTTCTCTTTAAATTTTGGCATAGAATACATAAGTTCTTCTTCTACAATCTCTTTACTATATTTATTTTTATCTAAATACATTTTTAAATAGAATAATAAAATTATCTGTTTTTTTCGAATTTTTCTAATAATATTCATAGCATTAATCCTCCTATTTACATCTTAATATACAATATTTCCAATTTTATTTTTTTACTTTTTTATTAATATAATCTTAAAACTTTCTTAATATTTCTTACGAATTTCTTACATTTAGCTAATATACTTACTTTTTTCTATTTAATATGATATAATTTTTATGGAGGTTTTATTATGAAATATAATATTTTAGTTTTAGATGATGAAAAAGAAATTGCTGATTTAACTGAAGTTTATTTAAAAAATGAAAACTATAATGTTTATAAATTCTATGATTCAAAAAGTGCTCTAAAATGTATTAAAGAAAATGAGCTTGATTTAGCTATTTTAGACATTATGCTTCCAGATACTGATGGATTTTCTATTTGTAATAAAATAAGAGAAAAATATAATTATCCTGTAATTATGTTAACAGCCAAAATAGATGATATTTCTAAAATACAAGGATTATCTATTGGAGCTGATGATTATATTACTAAACCATTCAATCCCTTAGAATTAGTTGCTAGAGTAAAATCTGCACTTCGTAGATATTATGATTATAATAAAGAAAAAGAAAACACAGATATAATTGAATTTTTAGGATTAAGTATAAATAAAGCAAATCATAAATGTTTTTTATATAATAAAGAAATAGATTTAACGCCTATTGAATTTTCTATACTTTGGTATTTATGTGTTAATCGTGGCAAAGTAATTAGTAGTGAAGAACTTTTTTCTAAGGTTTGGGGAGAAAAATACTTAGATTGTAACAATACTGTTATGGTACATATTAGAAGATTAAGAGAAAAATTACATGAAAATACTAAAAAGCCAAAATTTATTAAAACAATTTGGGGTGTTGGATATGAAATCGAATAATAACTATTCTGCTAGTTTAATGAAAAAATTTATAAAAAAAATATTTAATAGTATTATTATTTATACTAGTTTATTAATTATTGGTTGGGTAATTGCTAGAATAATATGTTCTCAATTTATATGGTATCCTAATGATTTTTTATACAAAATATTAACTATTATTGGATACAATCCATATTTAATAGCAATAATTTGGTCTTTGGGTTGCTTTATTATTTTAAGCATAATAACTATACAAAATTTATATTATATTAACTCTATTGTTGAAGCATGTAATATCCTAGTTAAAAATGATGATGAATGGATTAAACTTCCAGATAATCTTTCACAAATAGAAGAAAAAATGAATCAGGTAAAATTACAATCTTCAAAAAATTATAGATTAGCAAAAGAAAATGAACAAAAGAAAAATGATTTAATTGTCTATTTAGCACATGATTTAAAAACTCCTCTTACTTCTATTATTGGATACTTGGATTTACTAAAAGAAACTACGGACTTAAACTTAGAGCAAAGAGCAAAATATACTAAAATTGCCTTAGATAAAGCTTATCGTTTAGAAGAACTAATAAATGAATTTTTTGAAATTGCAAAATTTAATGAAACTAATATTGTTTTAATGAAAAAAAACTTAAACCTAAAACTTATGTTGGAACAAATATTAGATGAATTTTATCCATTAATCAATGAACAAAAGAAAAAAGTATTATTAAATTGTAATGAAAAAATAAACTGTTTTGCAGATCCAGATAAGCTTTCAAGAGTTTTTAATAATATAATAAAAAATGCTATTTTCTATAGTTTTGAAAATACTGAAATAACAATTAATGCTTTTCTAAAAAATGAAAATATATGTGTATACATTCAAAATGAAGGTTTTACTATTCCAAAAGAAAAATTAAATTCTATATTTGAAAAATTCTATAGATTAGATGATGCAAGAAATACTACTAATCGGTGGAGCTGGATTAGGATTAAGCATTGCAAAAGAAATTATATCATTACATAATGGAACTATAGAAGCAAAAAGTGAAAATAATAAAACTACTTTTATTATAACTTTTCCTCAAAATACAAATTTAAGATAGTGATTTAAATATCACTATCTTAAATTCTTTACATACCCATTTTATCCATTTCTTCTAAAACTTTTAAAAGTACCTCTTTAGATAATCTTTTCTCTTTTACTAAATGTTTCATATATAAAAAGACATCATTTTCATAAATATTAGTTAAAAACCAATCTGTTTCCATTTTAATATAATTTTGTCTATTAAATAAAGGTTTATATGTATATGTTTTTCCATTTTTATCTGACACTGTAATAGCTTTCTTTTTTACTAATCTTGCAAGTAGTGTTCTAACAGATATTTCAGAAATATTATCCTTTAATTTAACTTCATCTAAAATCTCAAAAGAAGTAGCACTACCTTTTTTCCAAATTATTTGCATAATAGAAACTTCTCCACTTGACAATCTAATCATATACAACTCCTTATAATTTATTAGACAGTATTATATCAAACAAATTTATAAGTATCAACTATTTATAAAATATTTTTTTAATCTATATTAATCCCTTTTTCAAACTGTTTTTTACCTAAAATATAATAAAATATTATATAAACAAAATATATTCCTACACCTCCATACATAATATATTTTATTACATCTACATTAATTATTTCTTTTGTATTAATCAAATTCATAATATCAGGATTAAATACCCCAGTAAAATATATAATTACTAATGTTAAAGCTTGTGTTAAAATATATAATAAAAACGATATTATTATAGTTTTTACCATTTTATTTTTATTAAATTTATATCCAATTATTATTCCAACATATCCAATTAAAACTGTAAATATAATTTCAAAATATAATACAACAGCTATTAATAACAATAATTTTAAAACTGTTATATTATATGTTGAAGCTGTCAATTCTAATATATCTTTTATTATTTGAATATTAGTTTCTGAATAAAAACATATAAATAAACAAACTAAAATAACTACAATAGTTGTAAAAATACATATTAATGCTGACATTACTTTAGAAGCAAATATTGTTTTCTTTTTCACTGGAAGAGTATGGGTAAGATATGACTCATCTTTATATAAATTTTTAATAAATCTAGACCACAATCTCATTAAACAATTTATTAAGCTACTAAGCATCATCACAACAGCAGATACTAACACAATTTGAGTAGTAATAGAAAAAACTAGTGAGTTTTCTATAAAACTTAAAGCTCTACCCAAAATAGAAAAAATTAATGATAAAATATAAAATACTCCGTACTACTTTATATACCCATTTCAAATCATATTTTAACAATTTTCCTAACATTTAAAATACCTCCTAAATATTTCATCTATTGACAAATTCTCTTTACTCCTAAGATCATCTGCTGAAGATGATAAAATTATTTCACCTTTATCTATAAAAATTACTTCATCTAAAATTCTTTCAATATCTGAAATTAAATGAGTTGAAATAATCACACTTGCTCCATCACAAAAATTAGAAAGTATAGTGTCTAATATATAATCTCTCGTTGCAGGATCTACACCCCCGAAGTGGTTCATCTAATATATATAATTGTGCTTCTCTACTCATTACAAGAACTAATTGTAATTTTTCTTGCATTCCTTTAGACATTTTAGCTATTTTTTTATTAATATCTAAATCCAAATCTTTAAGTAATTTAATTGCTTTTTTAGAATTAAAATTTTTATAAAACTCTTCAAAATATATTAATACTTGTTTTATTGTCATTTCTCTATCTAAATAAGTCCTTTCTGGCAAATATGATATTATTTCTTTAGAATTTATACCAGGATTTTGACCATTTATCAAAACTTCTCCACTTGTAGGTGTCAATAAATCATTTATTAATTTTATCAATGTACTTTTCCCTGTACCATTTTTACCTAAAAGACCTATAATTTTTCCTCTTGGAATTTTTAAGTTAATATTTTTTAAAATTTGCTTATTATCAAATTCTTTGCAAAGCTCTTTACATTCTAGCAATTCCATTATTTATTTCCTCCTATTTCTTGCAAGTATTTTATTGTACTTTCGTAGTTTATACCAATATCCACCATATCATTTAAAAAATTACTTACTTTTTCTTTAGCCAATTCTTTTTTTATTTTTTCAATCAATTCAATATTATCAGTTACAAACTTTCCATTTGTCCTTTCTGTATAAACTAATCCTTCATCTTCTAATTCTGATAATGCTTTTTGCATTGTATTAGGATTTACTCTTACAGTTAGTGCTAGCTCTCTTACTGAAGGTAATCTTTCTCCTATTTTTAGTTTTCCAGAAACAATTTCAATTCTTAATTTTTCTACTAATTGAATATAAATTGGTCTTTCATTATCAAAAATATAATCCACAATTTATTCCTTTCTATCATTGTATTACTTGCATAATACAATGATACTATTTTGTATCTATTTTGTCAATAGATTTTCTATAAAAACAAAACTAGCTCAGCAAATACAATTGCTGAGCTAGTTTTGTCCTTTTTCTTTCTCCCTATCTTATTTCTAAATTGCCTGAATAAACCTTAAAGCCAATGGCTTCGAAAAAGAATGCCAGATTATTATACGAATAATCTTTCTTCCCTTTTATTGCCATCAAATATACGCATCTTCCGCTCAGATTATGCAAAGCGTGTGATTCACCCTTTCTGCATATATATACCTCTTTTGTATCAAACCGAATCCAAGCTTCCCATTCTTTTACATGCTTATGGCTTTGTATCGATGTATATGGCCCTATATCCAAACTTTGTAACTCATATTCTCCATCGATCATACATTTATAGACCTTACCTCCATCAGTAAAGTCTTCTGGTAATTCAGTTATAAGCATATTCATACATGCCTCCTTATTATATATACCCAGTTCCCTAGTTACATTATAATAATAACATAAAATACATCAAAATTCAACTACTAATTCCATTATTTAATTTTAAAAAGTTCTTTTGGAACTCCACATACAGGACATTTAAAATCGTCTGGTATTTCATCTCCATAATAAATATATCCACATACTGTACAAATCCATGCTGTTTTTCCTTTTTCCGTATTAACCTTTAATAACTCCTCTTTATGTTCTTGATAATATCCATAACTCATAGGCTCTTTTTCCTTAAAAACATCTGCCTCTATTATTTTTCCTATAAATACAGTATGTGTTTCATTATCTATACTATCTATTATTTCACAAATCATATATCCTAATGAATTATTTATAACATCTATTTCTTCTATTTTTGTGGTTTCTGTTTTTTCAAATTTATTTATATCTCTTGATGAATTAAACCCAAAAGTTTTTATTATCTCTGGATTAACATCTTTTCCCAATATAGATATAGCAAATTTATTATTACTTTTTAATAATTCATTTGTATAATTTTTTTTCATTATTGAAACTGCTATAAGTGGATTATCTCCTGCACTTACTTGTGATACTGCATCTACTATGCAACCTCCATTTTTAGTTGTTAACACATACATACCTTGTGTTATTTTTTTAGTTATATTAATATTTTTCAAAATTTAATCTTCCTTTCAATATTATTAAATGAATTATAACATCATTTTTTCTTAAAAGTAAATACTAACATTGAAACACCACTTATTATTACAAACAAATAAAAACTTATTCCTCTACTTAAAAGCATTGCACTACTCAATAATGAAGCTGAAAATAATAATTTATAAATTATTAAAAATCCTCCTTCACTTATACCTACTGCACCTGGAAGTGGTATTGCTGAAACTGATATATAAAGTACAGCTTGAAGTGTTAAAAATTGAAAAAAACTTGCTGTATTTAGTCCAAAAGATAAATATATAAAATATGGAATACTATGATACAAAATTACTTGAACTATAGTAGTTAAAATAATTTTCAAAAGAACCCTTTTATTCTTAATTAATAAACTGCTACCATTTTTATATTCTTTTATTTGCCTAAAACACTTAAATTTAAATTCTCTTACTTTTTTATAATGTAATTTTTCTAAAATCTTACTTACAAAGCTTACTAATCCTATAATAACTTTTTTTGAAAAAATCATTAATAAAATAACTACTAAAATTATTGCATTTATTGTAACTCCTAACATTAATAAATATTTTATATTACCAACTGAATTTTCAATAAATCTATAATTTATTATAAATCCAACTATTGACATAATTATAGTAACAAACTGAAAACTTGAAAATTCTGTTAAAATAGCTAAAGCAGAATTTCCTATTGGTAAACCATCTTTTTTCATATAATATAATTGTGCTGGATCTCCTCCAGTTGCACCTGGAGTAACTGAACTAAAAAAGAAACCTACTAGAGCATATTTTATTCCACTTTTTAAACTTATTTTACATCCTAATAACTTTAATGTTCTATATATATTAATACCTTCTGAAAATACAAACCAAAACATACATACTATTGCTAGTAAAACAAATTTTTTATCTACTTTTGTTATTATTTCTAAAATCTCTGTAATATTATTATCTTTAAATATAACATAAAAAGTAACATATACAAAAAATATAAAAATAAATGCATTTATGATTCCTTTTTTAATTTTCATATTCATCTATAGTCTTAAATTTATATCCTTTCTCTAAAAATATAGGAATAACTTTTTTTAAAGCATTAATTGTCTTAAGTGGAGCTTCATTCTTTCCTCTACCATCATGTAAACAAATAATATCCCCTTTATTTACTCTACTTAAAAGTTTATCTGCTATTATATCTTCAGAAGTATCTCCTCTCCAATCTTCTGCCATAACATTCCATAAAATAAGTTTCAAATCTTTTTTCTTTAATTCTTTTAACAAACACAAATTAGAATCTCCCCAAGGTGGTCTATAATATTTAACATCTACTTCTAAATCTTTCATTATTTTTATACTATCTTCTAAGTCCAATTTTGTTTCAAATATTCCTTGTATCATAGCATTTCTATGTTTTAATGAATGAAGAGCAATTAAATGTCCATCTTGTTTCATTATTTCTATAATGTTTTTATTAATTTTAGCAAAATTTGCTATACAAAAAAATGTAGCTTTTATATTATAATATTTTAATAATTGTAACAGATTTTTTGTATACTCACTTGGTCCATCATCAAATGTTAAATAAATAACTTTTTCAGATTTTTTATTTTTATTAAAAAATTTTTTCTTTTCTATATTAGATGGAATAAATGAATATATCATAAATATTAGTATCAATATAAAAACACTAACAATCAACATCTATGTTCTCCCTTCCATACAGTCCATAACTGTAAAACTTTCTAAACTATTTTTTATTTTTTGCATATTTTGTCTCATGTTTTCTAGTTTAATTGGTGCTTTTAATAATTTTAATATATCTTGAGTTACATTCTCTTTTTTATTCCATATAACCTTTCCTATTCCATTATTTTCAACAAACTTTGCATTTCCTATTTCTTGGCTTAAAAATGGATATAAAACATAAATTGGTGTTTTAGAATGAATTGCTTCAAATAATGTTACTCCTCCTGGTTTTGTAATAACTAATTCAGCCTTTTTCATATATTTATATACTTCGCTTGTATATCCAACTACTGACATATTTTCATATCTATTATAATACTTATTATACAATTTTCGATTTTTTCCTGTAAGTAATGTAATATGGATATTCTTTATGTCAAGCAAACTATTTAAAGTTTTCTCCATACTTGTAATTAATCCAAGTCCTCCTCCCATAACTACTATTTCATTTTTACTTTTTTCATATATTTTTTCTTTAAATTCCTTCTTTACTGGAATACCTACTACTTTTACTTTATTCTCATTAATCCCATAATTTTTCATTTGTTTTTGAGTTTCATATGAAGCAACAAAATATCCATCTGTCTTATCTGTTAGCCATTCTTTATTAACATCTACATCTGTTATATATGTATATAATTTTATATTTGTATTTATTTCCTTATAAGAAGAAATATATTTTGAGCAAACTGGAAATGTAGATATAATAATATCTATATGTTTTTCATTAATTAATCTTTCAATCCTTTTTCTTATAATATTCTTAAAAGGAGCTCTATTCGTATTTGCTGAAAATTTATATAAAAAATTATATACCCTGCTAAATTTACTAACTAACACATTAAAAACATTATAAAGTAGTTTATTTATTTGTGGAAAAATAATTTCAAAAAAGTCAATCACTTCTACTTTTACATTTTTATTTTCCAATTCTTGTTTTAAAGCCATCGACGATGTATAGTGGCCCATACCATATTTAGCAGTCAATATTAAAATATTCATTTTTCCCTCCCCATTAGGATTTTACTTTCATTTTTAATATAGCATAAAAATATTTTCATATGAAGTATTTTCCATTACCTTTAAGAAAACATTAAGAATTTACTTTCTTAAATATATTTTACTATTTTTAAGTGACTACTAAGTGACTTATAAAAAAATAAGAGCAAAATTGCTCTTAAATATATTGATATTTATTTATATTACTTATAAAAAATATAGCACCAACTAATAATGCAAGTATCTCTGCAAATAATACTGCAAGCCAAATACCATTAATTCCAAATATAATTGGAAGAATAAATATCATTGCAACCTGAAATACCAGTGTTCTTAAAAATGAAATAATTGCTGATATTACCCCATTATTTAATGCTGTAAAAAATGATGAACTAAATATATTAAATCCACTAATTAAAAATGAAATTGAAAACAATCTTATTGCTAATGTAGTCATCTCCAATAACTCCTTATCATAACTTACAAATATTGAAGCTAATGGTTTCGACAGTACTTGTGCTAAAATTGTCATTAATATAGCTGCTATAGCAGTTAATATTAAACTTTTTTTTAATAAATTCTTTAATTCTTTTATATTTTGAGCTCCATAATGATAACTTATAATTGGTGCTGAACCAACTGAGTACCCAAAATATATTCCTATAAAAATAAAAGATATATACATAATAATTCCATATGCAACAACTCCATTTGACCCTGCAATTTCTATTAACTTCATATTATATAATATATTAACAAGTGACATTGAAAGATTTGTTAACATCTCAGATGAACCATTAGCACATACTTTAAGAATAACCTTCAAATTAAATTTGGTTTTTACTAATTGTAATGGAGTATTATTTTTATTTATAAAATAAATCAAAGGAATAATTCCACCTATAAATTGACTTAACCCTGTTGCTAATGCAGCTCCAAATACTCCCATTTTAAACACATACATAAAAATAAAGTCTAAAAACATATTAGTTATACCTGTAGCAATAGAAATAACTAATCCAATCTGTGGTTTTTCTGCAACTACTAAAAAACTTTGAAAACAATTTTGCAATATAAATGGTATTAGAGCTATAAGTAAAGTTCTGCCATATACTACACAATCTGATAATATTTTGCCATCTGCTTTTAAAATTTTAGCAACTGACTCCATAAAAATCATCCCAACAATTGTTAAAACAAAACCTAAAAAAATTAAAAGATATATTATCATCGAAAAATATCTATTTGCTTTTTCTCTTTGTCCCTCTCCTATGGTTTTAGATACAAAAGCACTTCCACCTGTTCCAAACATAAAACCAATTGTACCTAAAACCATTAAAACTGGCATAATTAAATTAACTGATGCAAAAGCATCTGCTCCTACACAATTTGATACAAATATTCCATCTACTATTCCATATACTGATGTAAATATCATCATTATAATAGTTGGTATCGTAAATTTTATCAATTTTTTATATGTAAAATGCTCTGATAATTGTATATTCATTTCTTCTCCTTCTCTATCAAAAATAGCTTGTTATTTTTATTAATAACAAAAACTTAATTAAAACTTTATTGATTATATATCCATTGATAAACTCTTTTATATAACTAACTATCTAATTGGCATTGCGAGTTATTTTAGTATAATTTTAAAATATTGTCAACATTTTTTATAAAATATGTTGACAAAGTATTTTATTGTGTGTATAATAATTCTTGTCAGCAAGTTCCAAAACAAATGCAGATGTGGCGAAACTGGCAGACGCACAGGACTTAAAATCCTGCGGGACTTAAACTCCCGTGCCGGTTCGATTCCGGCCATCTGCACCAAAACCATTGAAATTTAACCAATTTCAGTGGTTTTTATTTTTATTCCAAAACACTTATAAGTATTGAATTACAATAAATTGAATTTTATATTGCAATTTTTATTTTTATATGCTATTTTTAATTTAAAGGAGTGTGTAATAATTATGTCTAATTCTATACTTACTATAAATAATGGTCTAAATAAATTAAAAAAATATGAAATGGTTTATAATTCTTTGGCTAAAAAATCCAATCGAACACCTGAAGAAGAAAAAGCTTTAAAACAATTTCCAATATTTTCAAAATTTAATATTATCTTTTCTATTATAATTGTTCTTATTTTTGGTATAATAGTTTTTTTAGCTTTTTCTAATTTTGATCCTAGTTTTAAATATGCAGGTTATACTAAAATCTCTGGTATCTTTTATGATGATACTACTATTCGTTCCAGTCACCCTGGATTTAAAAGAATTGATGCATATGATGTTGGTATAAAGCCCGAAGATATAAATAAAGGAGAAACTATATATTTATATCTAGACAAAGATGATTCAGTTGTTGGATATCTCACTAAATCATATATTTCACAATGTCAAACTCATAGTTTTATATTATTTGGTATATCTTTTGTAGTATTAGTTTTTCTAATAATTATTAAAGCTATAATTTTAAAACATTTTATTGCAAAAGATTGGTGGAAATACTTAAAATCAGAACTACCATATATATATGATACAGAAGATATAGAATAAAACTCGCTTTATTAAAAAGCGAGTTTTAAAAATTTATAGTTCAATCTCAAGTTCTTTTATTTTTCGCATCAAATATTCATGCTTTGCTTCTTCCGATTTTATCTTATATGCATAATAATCTAATAATCCTTCCTCTTCTACTAATTGCATATTTTTATAAGAACTTAAAAGAACAGATTCAACCTGATTTATCTCGTCTATTAAATCTGCTCTTTTTACTGAATTTTCTTTTACTTCTTTCATATGTCCCTCTCTTTATATTTAATATAAAGATATTTTATGCAATAAAAATTCTAATTATTCAAATATTTTTCTAATTCTTTCCAAGTATCTTCTATGTAAATTTTTCTCTCTGAAGAAAATGGAATAATTGTACTAAAAGAAATTCCTAAAATCTCTTTTATTCTTTTTACCTCAGCCTCTACTTTAGTCACAGCTATCTTATCTGCTTTATTTGTTATAACTATAAATGGAATATTTTGTTTTAAAATGAAATCATACATAAGCATATCATCTTGTGTTGGATTATGTCGAATATCTAAAATTAAAACAATACAAGCAATATTTTTGCCTTTTACTAAATACTCCTCAATAAACTTACCTGATTTAATCTTCTCACTTCTTGACATTTTACTAAATCCATAACCTGGTAAATCTACAAAATAAAATTTATTATTAACTTTATAAAAATTAATCTGTCTAGTTTTTCCTGGAGTATTACTAGTTCTAGCTAATCCATTTCTATTTAACATTGTATTTATAAAACTTGATTTTCCTACATTAGATTTACCCACAAGTACAATTTGTGGCATTCCATTTTCTGGATATTGCTTCGAACTCACAGCAGAAATTTCAAATTTAGATTCTTTTATTATCATCTTTAACTCCTATATATTATTTTAAATAAAGTACAACTCTAAATCCAACAGTAAGATTAGTTTGACCTATTAAAACTCCACTTCCTCTAAAGCACACTGGATTAGAAGTATAATTAGAATTACATGCTCCACCTCTATATACTCTATATTGATTTGAAGTTGCATTTGTTGAAGCTTCTTCTGTCCATTCCCAAAGATTTCCTGCTACATCAAATGTATGATAAACATGTGTTTCTTTACTTGCACCTGTTGTTAATAAATCTCCATTATTAGAAGAATATACTGTTGTTTTAGCTGATTGAGCTGGTTGAAATGGGTCTAAATACCAGCTTCCAGAAACATATTCTCTTGCCATTCTTCCATTATATTTTATTGAATTATTCATACAGTTTCCCCATGTTAAAGAATTTTTTAGTTGTTCTGTTGTGATTTGCTCTTTTTCAACAAATTTATTCAACATTACATCCCATTGTGCACCAGTAATTAATCCACTATATACATAATTATTATCATACATACTTTCAGCATTTTTCTTAGCATATGTCCAATCTATAAACATCCATGGTATTACATCTGCTTTACTTTGAGGCACACCCTCTTTATTAAATACTTGTTGTGTATTATTGTGTATTTGTTTTACTGTATGTTCTGGAATTGTTTCTGCTAAGCCTGCTTCATATCTCCCTACATAAAATCCACCATATTTTTCTATTTGAGCTTTTTCTGATTGATGTATTGTAGTATCCCAATTAGCAGATTGCATTCCAAAATTAGTTTTTACATATTCATCTTTTTCACAAGGTATCCATACAAATTGATTTCCTTTTAAACTTTTAGTATACTCCCAAGTTGTTTTATCTATTTCTCCATCATATTTATCTTCTTCATTATCAGAAATTATTACACCTGTATCTAAATTACCACCTACATAGAAAAAACCATATGGAATTGGAACTCTTTCTCCATTTCCAATATCAACAGCATATACAGTTGCTACTTCAGTAGAACTTAATAACTTCCATTTTTCTGGTGTTTCTATTATTGTTCCTACTTCATTAGTTGTATCTTTCCTAATTATAAAATTTATTGATATTCCTATTAAAATTAACACCATAATAATAAATATAACTACTACAATTAAAGTTAACCCATTTTTTCTTCTAAATCTCATTTGTATTTTACCTTTCTCTTAAGTTTTGACATTATTATATAATAAATAAAATTATAGTGTCAATATCAAACTCTAAATCTAACATCCTCCCCTTCTACAAATGCTGTAATTATTGAATTCTCCTTTATATTTCCATCTAAATATTCATCTACAATTCTATCTTCTACTAAATTTTGTATAAGTCTTCTTATAGGTCTTGCTCCAAAATTATCATCTTGTAAATTTTTTACTATTAAATCATTTATACTATTTTCAAAATTTATCTTAATATTCTGTTTTTCCATTCTGTCAGAAACTTTATCTAACATAATATTTACAATTTCTTTCATCTCATCTTTATTTAATTTTTGGAACACAATAATCTCATCTATTCTGTTTAAAAATTCTGGTCTAAAATTCAGTTTAACTTCATTTAAAACATCTTTTTTTAATTCTTCATATTCCTTACTTACAGTTTGTTCTCCTAAAAATCCTAATTTTCTTTTACTTGAAATAAGTTTTGCTCCAACATTTGATGTCATAATTACTACTGTATTTTTAAAACTTACAGTTCTACCTAAATTATCTGTTAACCTACCATCATCTAAAATTTGCAATAAAATATTCATTATATCACTATGAGCCTTTTCTATCTCATCAAAAAGTACAACTGAATATGGTTTTCTTTTTACTTTTTCAGTAAGTCCACCATTTTCTTCATAACCTACATATCCGAGGAGGAGATCCTATAAGCTTTGAAACAGTATTACTATCCATATATTCAGACATATCAACTCTTATAAGTGCTTCTTCATCATCAAATAAATATTCCGCTAAAGCTTTTGTTAATTCTGTTTTTCCAACTCCTGTTGGACCTAGAAATAAAAATGATCCAATTGGCCTTTTTTCATCATTCAATCCTGTTCTACCTCTTCTAATTGCTTTAGATACTGCCTTTACGGCCTCATCTTGCCCAATAACTCTACTATGCAATACATTTTCTAAATTTCTCAGTTTATTACTTTCACTTTCATTTATAGAACTCACAGGTATTCCTGTAGCTTCTGAAACAACTACTGCTACATCTTCTTTCAAAACTCTAATTAATTTTGATTTACTTTCATTATTCCATCTTCTATTTTCATTATTTAACGTATCTTTAAGTTCTGCAATCCTATCTCTTATCTTAGCTGCTTTTTCAAAGTCTTGTAAATTTATTGCTTCTTCTTTTTCAACATCTAAATTTGATATTTCTTCTTCTAAACTTAATAAATTTACAGGCTTTATAATTTCTTTGAGTTTAGCCTTAGCTGAAGCTTCATCAATTAGGTCTATTGCTTTATCTGGTAAAAATCTATCAGCTATATACCTATAAGATAAATTAATTGCTGCATCAATTGCCTCATCTGTAATTTGAGTATTATGGTGTGCTTCATATTTGTCTCTTAAACCTTTTAAAATTTCTTTTGTTTCTTCTTTAGTTGGTTCATTAATCATTATAGATTGAAATCTTCTTTCTAATGCACTATCTTTTTCAATATATTTTCTATATTCATTAACTGTAGTAGCACCAATTACTTGAATGTCCCCTCTTGCTAAAAGTGGTTTTAAAATATTTGCCGCATCAATAGCACCTTCTGCTGCTCCAGCACCAACAATAACATGAATTTCATCTATAAATAAAATTACATCTCCTGAACTTTTTACTTCTTCTAACGCTTTTTTTATTCTTTCTTCAAAATCTCCTCTATATTTTGCTCCTGCAACCATAGATGCAATATCTAATACTATTATTCTTTTTTCTTTTAAATTATTAGGTACCTCTCCCAAAACTATTTTTTCAGCTAATCCTTCAACAACTGCTGTCTTTCCAACTCCAGGTTCTCCTATTAAACAAGGATTATTTTTTGTTCTTCTTGATAATATTTCTATTATTCTTTCTGTTTCTTTTTCTCTTCCAATAACTGGATCAAGTTTTCCATTTTTGGCTCTAGACGTTAAATCTGTTCCATATTGATTTAGGGTTTTGGTACTACTTAAAGTAACTTTTTCTGACTTATTTACATCTGTATCTCCATAATCATTCAAAACCTTTAAAATATCATTATATAATTTATTAGTATTACAATTTAATTCAGATAATATTTTAGAAGCTACACTATCTTCTTCTTGTATAATACCAATTAATAAGTGCTCTGTACTTATATAATCTGAACCTATTTGTTTAGCGTGGATATAAGCATTTTCTATAACTCTTTTACTTCTTGGTGTAAAACCAACTCCTCCACCTAAAATTATATTAGATTTTCCAATTATCTCTTCTATTTTCCTTAAAATTAAATCTGAAACAATTCCCTGCTCTTCCAAAACTTTATGTGCAACCCCATTTTTTTCTTTAGCTAATCCATATAAAATATGTTCACTTCCAATATAATTATGACCCAAGTAAATTACAATATCACTAGCATTTTCAATAACTTTTTCGCCACTTTTTGTAAATTTATATACCATTTTTCCTCCAATATTAAATAAATATTCTAGAATAATATTATTCACTATATTGGAAAAATTATACATTTTTATATTATAAATTTTATACTACATCTTTATATATATAATAATTATTTAAAAATACTCTACCCCTTGCTACTGTACTCATATTTAAAACTATTGAATACTTACATTCATAATCTTTATATTTGACTTTAGCTTTTAATTGTTTTCTATTATACTTCATAATTTGAGTATCATCTAAAACAGCATCTCTCAATTTCTCCATTTTTTTATCATTCTTAGCCTTCTGTCTTAAAATTTCAGTATATCTATTACTTTCTTGACTATCAATTAATATCTCTGCTATCTTTTCAATTTCTAATTTCAAATCCTTAATAGTATAATTTGGAAATTCTGCTAAATACTTTTCTTCTGCTTCTTTTGATAATAAACTTTCATCTTTTATTACCTCATATTTTCCTGTATGAATATTTTTAATTATAAATCCAAATACCATTAATATAATCCATGATATCAATAATAATAACAATATACAAAAATTCATTATATAAATCCCTTTCATCCTATTTTTCTAAAAATATAATTTAAATTTTTCATATCATAAATTTGCATAATATAACCTGTATATATTCCACCTTCACTACTCTCTAGATTAATATTTAATGAACAATCACACACAAATTTTTCACCTAAATTATTTTCTATATTAATTTTAAATGATATTTTATATTTTAAATCATTCAAATTAACATTCAAATACTTAAGCATTGAGCCATCTAATGTTAACTTTTCATTACTAGTAGAAACATCAATGTCCTTAATAATATTTTCATTTACATATGACAATATCAGTGGTTCAGAAGCATCTGTAAAAAATACATTTTCATCTGTTTTTTCATTATTTTTATGAATAGTCTTATATTCTATTTTATTTACACCATCTACTATTTTTTCATATTTACAAAAATTCTTAATATTTTTAAAATATACTTTTTGTTCTCCTATACTTGTAGGTGTAAGTGATATATTGTCTATATATACATTATTTATAGTATTTTCAGCAGTAAGATTATTATATTTTGATTTATTATCAATATAAATTGCGAAATCTGTAAATTGAGAAATATTTATATTAGATAAATCTGAATTTGAACTTAAATCTTCAATATTTGCATCACTATAAACTAAAATTTTTTCTAATTTAAATATTGGATTTTCATTTTCTTCTGCATATTTAATTGAGTTCTTTGCAAAAAGATTATTATTTCTATGTATTAATATTATTTTATAATAACAGTATACTAATATAATTAGCACAATACAAACTATACATAAAATTTTTTTCTTACTCACAAACCCCTCCTTATCACTAAATTGAGTTATATATATAGCTCATAGTTTCAAAAATCTTTGTAGACCAATTTTCATCACTTGCATATCTAACATTTACTCCTGTAACATTTGCACCATTATAATATAAACCATTAGCAACTTCTCCTGTTTTAAGTGTAGTTCCAGAAGGATTTAAATAATTTGATACAAGCCATTTGGCTACTTTATCAATTCCTTCTCCATAATTTTCATATGTTAAAGCTGATTCATATGGTGTTTCATCATAAGCTCTAAATCCAAATAAATTCTTTTTATCCATAGCTATTGCAGATTTTCCCCAACCACTTTCATGTATAGCTATTGCTGCAATAAAAACTCCATTTATATTATATTTATCTTCAACTTCTTTAAAAAATTTATAATTTTCTTTAAATATATTATTTGTGTCTTTTGGATTTGATATAAAAACTTTCTCAAAATCTTTTTCCTCTAAACCACTTGGCTCATTCAAATTCATATTAAAATTAACTTTATCTAAAATTTTCTTCTTTCTAGAAATTTCTGTAATTCCAGGTGTTAATTTTTCTGATGTTAAATAATCACAAATAATATATCCTGTATTTTCATTATAATCAAGTTTAAGCCAAATTTCATCAATTATTTCTAAAGTCTTCACATCATAATATGCTGGAACTATAGATATAGTCTCTGATTCAATATCTGGTAACTTTCTAAGCTCTATATCTTGTGATACAAATAAATTATCTCCAATATGTATGTTATACTCTTTCAAAGTTTCTGATGTACCTACTTCAATAATCTCTTTTTGTACTTCCTCTAAAATTATATAACCTATACTATTTTCTTCTACTATTTCATTATTTTCATATGTTCTAACATATGTAACTTGCTTTTTACCAACTTTACCTTCTTGTACTATAATTGTCTCATCTTTTGGTAAATCTTTATTTTCTATATATTCAGTTTCAAATCCGACTTCTTCTTCTCTATCAAATATTTCTTTTTGGTATGAACTACTAATATTTTCTGAAATAATTTCATAAATATCAGTAACATTAGCATTTTCTTCAAATTGAGCAATAGCTTCTTTTGGAACATCTACATCCAAATCTTTAGCAAAAATATAATTTGATGAAAACATTGATACAACTAATAATATAAACAAAACAATAATTATTAATCTAATATTATCTTGTTTTGTTCTATGTTTTATATGAAAAGCGAAACTACTTTCTATCTGTTGCTTTCTTAACTCTTTATATTCTTCAATTTGTTTATTTTTAGTTTTTTCTAGTTCTTTAAATACTTCTGATAGAGACTTTTTCTCTTTATTATTAACCATAAATTTAAAGACTCCCTATTTATAAATATACATATATATTTTATCCTTAATCTTTTTACTTGTCCATACCTTTTTTAGGAAATTCAACCAAAAATTTTAATAATAAAAAATATTTAGGATCTGTCCCACAATGTGTTCATATGACATGCTTTTAATTATTTACTTTTTCCTCTACCACACTATAATCTCCATCATTAGAATCATCTTTATTCAAAATAAATGCCGTTGCTATTGGTCTTGTCCTATGTAATCCACTTCCGAGTTGTTGGATCATTTACAATCTTATTTCCGTACTGTTAAACAAGTTGAAGTTCCTCCATCTAAACAAGATGCATTTATAGCTCCATATCTATTCATTACCTCTTGAACATCCTGATACGTTGCACCTCTAAACTGAGTTCTATCTCCATCTAATACTAAAAATAAAACTATTCCATCTTTTCTTTGTCCTATAGCACTTCTTGGAGCATATCCACCTCCTCCATTTCCTTTTATTTCTGATAATTCCCCATTTTTTATTAAAACTGGTCCAAAAGTAACTGCATCTCTAATACCTGCTCTTTTACATTGTTCTTCTGAATATTTTTCAATTAATAATTTATTTTCCTTATTAAGCCCAATCATACTATACTTAACATATTCTGTACCATCTATTGGATATGTTGTAAGAAATTTACTTTTACTTATTGTAATACCATTTGCTATACCACCATTTCCGTCTCCAACTGCATCTTTAAAACCACCTGCATTAATTCCTATAAATGAACTATTTTGCTCTGAAATAGTTGTTAAATACTGTCCACTCTCTCCAAGATACTTTGAAGCTGCAACAGTAATCCTAGAAGGGTCATATATTGCAACTATATATCCTGTATATTTTTTTCCCTCTATTTTAATTATTTTATAATCATTATTTTCAACTTTTTTTTCCAAAATCTGACGTTCATATTCATTTTTATATGTAACTTGTACATTTGAATAATTTATAAAATTTATTAAACTTGTATCAGTTTCTCCTTTTATTTCTATAATTTTATTTCTATTTAAACAATCATTTATAGTTTCATCACTATAAAGCCATGTTGCTAAGTATTGATGATTCATTGTAGACATTGCTGTTGTAATAATCCAATCTCTAAAAATACTAAATGGTCCATATAATAGAAATAATATACATATTAATCCAACTATAATAAATATAAAAATTAAACTTAAAAATCTTTTTACTTTCACTATCTTCTCCTAATTTTAATATATAAATATTTTAACAATTTTATACAAAATGTCAAATTTTATGTTATAATAAAAAATATTTTTATTTTGAAAGGATTTAGTATGAAAAACATTTTAGAATGGATAATCATTATATTTATTGCTTCAATATCAACTTTAATATTCAGATATTTTATAGGTACTCCTACTACAGTAAAAAAAATTTCAATGTCTCCTACTTTAAAAGATAATGATAAAATTTTTATTTCTAGAATTTTTAGAATAACAAAAAAAATACCTAAAAGAGGTGATATTGTTACTTTTGAAGCCCCATCTTCTACTTATTCTTTTTCTAATGTGAATCAAAGCAATCCTAAAGCAATATATAACAATTCTAAAAAAGGACTTATAAAAAAATTTTTTTATAATATATTAGAAATTACTAAAACTAGTTATATAAAAAGAGTAATTGCTGAACCAGGTGAACATGTTGAAATTAAAAATGGAAATGTTTATATTAATGGAAATAAATTACAAGAAAATTACTTAGCAGAAAATATTACTACTGAATCATTTATATTTAATGATTTTATTGTTCCAGAAGGATATCTTTTTTGTATGGGTGATAATAGACCTGATAGTATTGATTGTAGAAACTTTGGATGTATCCCATTTAAAAAAATTGAAGGCAAAGTTATATGTAGATTTTGGCCATTAAATAAATAAAAAAATTTAATGAAGATACTCGTAAATAAAAAACGAATATCTTCACTTTTTATTCCATTTTCTATGATATTCCTATTTTTCTAGCAAATTGTTTACCTTTTTTTATCATTTTTTTCTTTCCATCATCAACAGATTCAGAATATAACATCATTGCACTTGCTGTTATTATTGTGCCTAATACAACACCTTTTACAAATCTCATAACTTACCTCCATTTTTTATTTTTTATAGTTAATATTTTTGTCTTTTTTGGATTTTATATACTGTAAAATGAAGGTAACTGTTCCATTAAGTGCTATTATAATTAAAAAAATTCCAAAATATTTACGTAAATTACTATTTTCTACTTTACTGGCTAAAACTGCTCCACATATAGCTCCAATTGCACCAGTAATTATTAATTTCTTTACAATTTTAAAATGAATCAATTTATTTTTTAAATCCATATATATTGCAAGCAATGATGTTGGTATAAAAAATATTAAATTTATACCTTGAACAGAATATTGTTCCATTTTTGTAAAAAAATTAAGTAATAGTATTAATATTGTTCCTCCTCCAATTCCAATTGCTGTGCCAATACCTGCAATAATTCCAAAAATTATATTTATCATAAATTTATTTTTTCTAAAAAACAAATTTATATACTTAAAGTTAAAAAACATTCTCATTTTATAAGAATGTTTTTTAATTTATTATTTATTTTTATTAAAATATTCTTCAAAATCCTCTCTTGAAATTGGTTTAGAATAATAATAGCCTTGAATTATATCACATCCCAATTTTTTAACAAAATCAGCTTGTTCCTTTGTTTCTACTCCCTCTACTATTGTTTCTACTCCAATTCGCTTAGCAAGAATCATTATGTAATTAATAATATTTTTATCACTCATCAAATTAGCTTTATCTACAAATACTTTATCTATTTTTATTATATCAATTGGCATGTTTTGTAACATACTAAGTGAAGAATATCCTGTACCAAAATCATCTATTGAAATAATAAATCCTTCTTCTTTAATTTTATTTAATACTTTTATAATATCTATATTTTCATCAGCAGTTACACTTTCTGTAATTTCCAAATCAATTTGACTTCTATTAATATTATATTTATCAGTAATTTTTACATATTCATCTATAAAATTCTCATCTTCAAAATGTGCTTTTGAAAGATTTATTGAAATAATTGGTATAAAATTATATTTCTCTTTCCAGTTAGATATATCCTTACAAACTTGTTCAAAAATATATAAATCTAACTTTATTATAAATTTATTCTTCTCAAATAATGGAATAAATTTATATGGTGCAATAATCTCATCATCTTTATACCATCTAACTAAAGCTTCTGCTCCAATAACTTTCTCACTCTTTGTAAATGTTTTTGGTTGATATACTACTTTAAATTCATTATTTTTTAAAGCATCTTCCATGCAAGATTCAATTTTTTGATCTTCCATTAACTTATTTTCAAGTGTCTCATCAAATATATAATAATTATTATCATATAATCCCTTTATCTTTGAACGTGCCATATATGCTTTATCTAATATTTTATTTATATCTTTATCTTTTTCATTTAATTTATAAACTCCTATTGATAAATTAATATGTATATTTAAATTATTTACTTCTATTGTAGAAAGATGTTTAAGCATATTGTTTAATAAAATATCAATATCATATTCATAACTAAATATAACTCCAAAAACATCTGCTGAAATCCTACAAATAATACTATTCTTCGGTAAAATCTCTACTAACTTCTCACCAAACTCATCTAATATATTATTACAAAATTCATAACCATAAATATTATTTAATGCTTTAAACTTATTAATATCAAGTGAAATTACATATTTACATGGTATATCTTCTCGTATATAAGCACTAGCTTTTTCTTTAAAATATTTTTCATTTCCAAAGTGATGTTATAGGATCAATAAAAGCTACTTTAAACAGTTTACGGTTTTTATTTTGATTTAAAATATTAATATACAATGATATAAACATTATAATTAAATTAACAGCTAAACAAAGAATAACCGATAGTGTTACTATCCTAATTAATTCTTTAGCAATTGTATCTTCTGACAATATTGTTATTATATACCAATCATTTATTCCTAATTTTTCATAATGAATAAAATATGTAGAATTATCATATGTTATATGAAAAGTACCAGTTTTATTTTGATTTATATTATTTTCCATATTATTAATAGCTTGTATATTATATTCAGTTTCATTATATTTATTTCTCATATGCTCAAATAAATCAATATTATTTTCTTTTACAACATCAAAAGAATCTATAAGTATAGAACCTTCATTATTTATTAAATATGTACCACCTTTTCCAAATAATCTTCTTAATAAAACATCTTTGTAATTTTCAGTATTAACAGTAGCAAGTAAGACCTTTTCTTCTCCATAAAAATTAAAAATTCTAGAATAAATATTTACTTGATTATCAGAAACTGTACTTGGTCTATTTTCTGATAAATAGACTGTATCTTCATCTTGATTAAAAAATTCTTCTATATTAGGATAATTTTTTACCTCAAATCCATCATTAGTTACACCATTTCCATTTTTATCCAATACTACTAATCTTGTAAAATGAAAGTTTTTTAAATCTCCACTATACCTTTCAAAAATTTCATCAATAGTTTCAAAATGATTTCTTTTAATTGAATCTACCATTATTTTAACAAAATATTTTTGATCATTTATGGATAAATTTAATTGAGTAGCTGTTTGCTCACTAATTTCTGTTATATTAGTATATACATTGTGATATACTAATTCTTTAACATACCCAATATAAAAAAATGACATTATAAAAATAACTACAAATAATATAAAAAACCAAACTACATTAGACTTATACTTTTCAATTATTCCATACTTATTGCTATATTGTTTTCTACTCATTAATTCACCTCATTATATTATTATACAATATTATAATATATTAAATAGAAAATTTTTTCAAGTAATTTTAAGATTAATTTTACAACATCTTAATTCCACTATAAAGTAAAAATATTATAAAAATTATATCTAATATTTTTGAACTACATTTTACTAATAATTTTGATCCTATATAGCTTCCAATCAATCCCCCAATAGCACAATTTATTGCTAGTTTCAAATTAATATTTACTTTCTTAAAATAAAAAAAACTACTTACTATAACTAAAAATAATATTGCTGTTATTGCTGTTGCTCTTGACGTTTTAGCATCCATTTTTAAAACTTTAGATAAAAATGGTACTAAAATGAGACCTCCTCCTGCACCAAAAAATCCACTAATAATACCTGCTAAAAAACCGAATAATTAAAATTTTAAAATTCTCTTTCATAATATTATTTTGAGCTTTTTTTATTTAATTATTCTACTACTTTTCAGTCTTCTTCATAATATTTTGTACCAAGCATTTTATTTGGTAAGTATTGTTGTTCTACATAGTGACCTGGATAATCATGTGGATATTTATATCCTTCTCCATATCCAAACTCTTCCATTCCGTTTAATAGGTGAATTTCTTATATGCATTGGAATTGTTCCTGTATCTTTATTTTCTACATCTTCTAATGCTTTATTTATAGCCAAATACGAAGCATTAGATTTTGGAGATTTAGCTACATAAACTGCTGCTTCTGACAAAATAATTCTTGATTCTGGCATTCCTATCATAGTAACAGCTTGCATTGCAGAAGTTGCAACAACCAAAGCATTAGGATTTGCCATTCCAACATCTTCAGAAGCACATATTACAATTCTTCTAGCTAAAAATACTGGGTCCTCTCCTCCATTTATTGCACGTGCTAAATAGAAAACTGCTGCATCTGGGTCACTTCCTCTCATTGATTTTATAAATGCACTTATATTATCATAATGACTATCTCCAGATTTATCAAACATAGCTTTTCTTTTATTTAAAGATTCACTCATAATTTTATCTGTAAGTTCTATTATTCCATCTTTATTCATTTTAGTAGTAAGAACAGCTACTTCTAATCCATTTAAAGCTGTACGTACATCTCCATTAGAAACCTCTGCTATAGTATTTATTGTTTCATCAGATATTTTTATATTATAATTCCCTAAACCTTCTTTACTTAATAATGCATTTTTAATAACCTTTACTATATCTTCTTGCTTTAAAGGCTCTAATTTTACAACCATAGATCTTGAAATTAAAGCTTTGTTAACTTCAAAATATGGATTTTCTGTAGTTGCTCCAATTAATATTACAGTACCATTTTCAACAAATGGTAATAATGCATCTTGCTGCAACTTATTGAATCTATGTATTTCATCAATAAATAATATACACTTTCCAGATGGATTTAAAAGAGGATTATCAGCTTCTTCTATTGCCTTTTTTATATCTCCTACTCCAGATGTAACTGCATTCAATTTTGTAAACTTATATTTTGTAGTTTCACTAATTACTTTTGCAAGTGAAGTTTTTCCACAACCAGGCGGTCCCCATAATATCAAACTTGATAATCTATCTGCTTTTATAGTTCTATATAATAATTTATCTTTACCAATTATATGTTCTTGTCCAACATATTCTTCTAAAGTTTTTGGTCTCATTCTATATGCCAATGGTTCATTATTCATATTTTTCCTCAATTCTATTTTCCTAAAAATTTAAGTGATGCACGAATTATTTCTTCAGTACTCATACTTGAAATATCAATTTTATTAATAACTTCATCTATTTCTTTTCTATTATATCCTAATATTTGAAGTGCTGCTATTGCTTCATTTGACATATTATCATCTTTAATTTCAATTTCTGTTTCTTCTAATTTAGTTATGTTATTTTCTGCTTTTAATTTATCTTTAAGTTCTAATACTATCCTTTGAGCTGTTTTAGAACCTATACCTGGTATCTTAGTTAATTTTTTTATATCATTAGTAATTACTGCTAACGCAAAACTTGACGGTTCAATATTAGAAAGCATTGTTATTGCAGACTTTGCTCCAATTCCACTTACTGATAATAACAACTCAAACATAGTTAATTCTTCTTTATTAACAAAACCGTATAAACTAATATTGTCTTCTCTAACATAATAATATGTATGTACTTTAACTACAGTATCTGTTTCTCCTAAAATACCAATTGCTTTATTAGACATAAAAATTTTATAACCTATTCCCCCAGCTTCTATAACTACATATCCATTTGATTTTTCTTCTAAACTTCCTTTTATATATGCAAACATTAATTATCTCCTTCATACCAAACATTTTTTTGTTACATTTTATCATAAAAAAAATTTTTTGCAAGCATTTTTTTTATTTTATTTAAGCAAAAGAGCCCAGCTTATTTCCAAGTTAGACCCTCTTATATTTTTACTCTTTCCATTTTCGCCTATACACTTTATTGGCAATAACTCCTCCTCTTCGAAAAAGAATTCTCATAATGTCATTATACCCCATTTCCATAGCTGTAATTATAGGATATCCATTATAAACCTCTATTTCTGCACCAGCTTCAATCAGTAGAACAACCATTTCAAAGTTTCCATTTTCAACTGCTCTACATATTGGTATTCCTTTTTGTGCATTGACATATACACCAGCATTAATTAAGATTCTAGCAATTTCTATATTATTTAAAGATGTTGCTATACATAATGCTTTACCATTACCAATATTAACATCTGCACCAGCATCTATTAATATCTCCAAAATTCTTTTTTTTTGACTAATTACTGCTTCAAATATTGCATTTTCACCTTTGCTAGAGTTAGAGTTTATATCAACTTCTGCTTCTATACATAGTTTTACTAACTCTACACATCCATTTGAAACAGCTGATATAAATATCTCAATTAGTTGATTGCTTGGCAGACTCCGTAATTCTTCAACAATCTTTTTTACTCTTTCCATCTTTTATGCCTCCTTTTAATTGTATCTTTGTACTAATTAGTACCATTGGAAATTCATATTTTTATTTTATTTTTATATTATACTATCTATACATAAATTATTCAAGTCCATCTTAATTACATCTGTGCACTCATTCTAGAATATCCAAGTTCAAAGTAAAACTCTACACCATTTTCAACATTTTGAACACCATATTTATTTCCATATCTATTCATAATGGCTTTTACTAATGAAAGACCTATTCCAGTACCTCCTTTTGAACGATCCCTAGATTCATCTATTTTATAAAATCTATTCCAAATTCTTTCTAAGTTCTCTTCTGAAATATGTTTTCCTGTATTAAAAATGATAATTCTAACTTTTCCTTGTTCTTCTGATTGCCTTATAGTTATAATAATTTGCTTCTTTTTCTTAACTTTTTCAACATTTTTTATAGCATTTGTAAAATAATTAGTTATAACTTGTTCAATGTAAAATTCATCAGCAAATACATATGTTGGATCATTTTCTTTAAATATAACTTCTATATTTTCTTCTTCTAGTTTAACCTTTGATATTCTAATTACTTCATTTATTAATTCTGTAATATCAAAATTCTTATCATTAAAGCTTTTATCTTCATATTCCAATTTCATAAGTTCTAATAATCTTTTTACCAATTTATCCATTTTATTTGCTTCATCTAATATAACTTCACTATAAAAATTTCTACTTTCATCATCATTATTTACGTTTTCAATTAATCCTTCCGCATACCCTTGAATAAGTGAAATAGGAGTTTTTAATTCATGAGAAACATCTGAAATAAACCTTTTTCTCATTTCATCTATTTTAGATTTCTTTTCTATGTCTCTTTCTAAATCCATATTACTTTTTTTCATTTGTTTTATAGTATCTTCTAATTCTCTTGAAAGCTCATTAATACTAATTCCAAGATTATCAATTTCATCTCCATTACCTTGAATTTCATATTTATGAGAAAAATCTAATCTTGCAATATTACATGCAATTTCATCTAACTTTTCAATAGGTTTAGTAAATCTATATGTAACAATTAAAATTGCAATTCCTCCAAGTACAATTGTAATTACTGCAACCCAATTCAAAAACTTATTAGATGCATTAATACTATCTAAAATTGTAGACACTGAAATACGTATATAAATTTCACTACCACTATCTAAAGTTGCATATAGTATAATAAAACTCATATCATGCTTCTTATCTTGCATAATTCTAATATTAATTTTTTCATCTGAATATAAAATATCTGATTTATTAAAAATACTATAATCTACTTTACTATTTATATTAGTAAATTCTTCAAAATCCTCTAAAAAATTTTGATTTTCCCCATACAAATATCTTTCATTATCTTTTATAATTATGTCATACCCATTTTTTAAACACATTTTATTAATATCATTCTTCAAATCATTTGTCATTCCTGCATTTAAATTAAGATTTATATACTCATATGCCTCTAATGCTTTATCTTTTTTATCATAATAATAATATTTTTCTAAAACTACATTATTTACAACAACAAAAAACAAAATTATAACTAAAACAACAAAACATATCGTCAAAAAAAGTTTTACTTTTACCGATTTTAACATTTATTTCACCTCAAATTTATATCCTATACCTCTTATTGTCTGAATATGTTTTCCTTTTTTTCCTAATTTATGTCTTATCTTCTTTATATGGCTATCAATTGTTCTTGAATCTCCATAATATTCATAATTCCATACAGTATTTAAAATTTTGTCTCTTGATAACGCTATATTTACATTATCCATCAAATATTTTAAAAGTTCATATTCTCTAAAACTAAGTTCCACAAGTTTTCCGATCAACTGTAACTGTTCTTGCTTCGTTATTCATTATAATTCCATCACAGCTATTCAATATTACTTTTTTAGCTCTTGTTCTTTTTAAAATAGCTTCAACTCTAGCAACTAATATTTTAGGACTAAACGGTTTAGTAATATACTCATCTACTCCAAGTTCAAATCCAAACAACTCATCTTGCTCTTCCGCTCTTGCAGTAAGCATTATTATTGGCAAAAGTACATCTTCTTGTCTTACCTGCCTTAAAACAGACCATCCATCTAATTTGGGCATCATTACATCAAGCAAAATAAGATTAATCTTATTTTTATTTTCTCTATAAATATCAAGTGCTTCTTCTCCATCAGATGCTTCTAAAATATCATATTCTTTTTTTATTAAAAAATCTTTAATTAATTTTCTCATTCTTAACTCATCATCTACTACTAAAACCGTTAATTTATCCATATATTACCCTTTCTTAAATTAAAGTAACTTTTTTAATTCTTCTAAGTTCTCTTTAAAATATTCAAATGCAATATCATATGTTTCAGATTTTTCTAAATCTACTCCAACACTTTTTAATAAATCTAATGAGTCTATAGAGCCACCTTTGCTTAACATTTCTATATATTTATCAACAAATCCCTCTTCTTTTTGCAAAATTTTACTTGCAATAACTATAGCTGATGTTATTCCTGTTGCATATTTATATACATAAAAATTTGAATAAAAATGTGGAATACGTGCCCATTCATATTTTATATCCTCATCATTTATAGTAATATCTCCAAAATATTTTTTTACTAAATCATAATAAATCTCATTCAAATTATCTGATGTTAAACTCTCTCCTGCTTCTATTCTTTCATGAACTATTTTTTCAAATTCTGCAAACATTGTTTGCCTAAACAATGTAGCTCTAAACATGTCGAGTTGTTCATTAATTAAAAACGCTTTTTTTAAATCATTCTTTTCATTTTTTATTTGATAATTTGCAAGCAATATTTCATTAACTGTTGATGCAACTTCTGCAACCATTATAGTATAATTTGAATTAAATATATCTTGAGTTGTATCTGCATAATAACTATGCATACTATGTCCTAATTCATGAGCAAGAGTTGATATATCTCTAGAAGAATTAATAAAATTTAATAATATATATGGATGCACACCAAAAACTCCCATACTATATGCACCTGTACGTTTATTTTCTTTTTCATAAACATCTATCCATCTATTATCCATTGCTTCTTTTAGTTTACTTACATAATTTTCTCCCATAATAGAAAGTGCATCTATTACTATCTTTTTAGCATCTTCATAATTAACATTTTCTTCTCCAGCTACTAATGGATTTCTATATACATCATATAAATGCATTTGTCCGGTCTTCCAATTCTTCTTGTAGTATCTCTTTTTTTAACTTCAAATGTTCTTGATTTAATTTTAAGTTTTTATTCACTTGTTCTACTAAACATTCATAAACTAATTGATTAGAATCATCATAATATGTGGCCATATCTATTGAATTTTTGTAATTTCTAAGTTTAGCAGAAATAACCATATCTTTAACTCTAGCTAAATATAATTCTGTTATTGTATTAATATTTTTTCTATATGGAGCATACATTGCTTCAAATGAATTCTTTCTAAGTATTCTATCTCTTCCAGCTAAATATTTTGAATATAACCCATGAGACATTTTTAAAATATTTTCTTCTGAATCTTTAACATCTGAAAATTCAAACTCTGTTGTAGTAAAAATATCATATGCATTTTCAACAGAAGCAAAAACTTCTGAATAATTAGCCAAAGCATTTTCAACATCTTTACTAAGTATATGTTCTTTAGATTTAATAATTTTTCTAATACTTCTTTCATATTTTTTTAGCTCTGTATCCTTTGCAAATTCCTCTAATTTTTCATTTGAATTTTCTGATATCTCTGGTGTTGCAAAACTTATACTACTTCCAAATATTGAAGATAAAGCCTCTATTTCTTTATATTCCTTTGAAGCTTTTTGATTAGACATATCTTGATGAAATTTAAGTGATACAAAACAAGAAAGTTTTGCATGTATTTCATATGCCTTTTCTTTAGTTTCATAATAATTTTTTATATCTACTATATTATTTAATTTTCCTTGAAATCTCTTTAATTTTTCTATATATTCTACTAACTCTTTTTTAGCCTTTTCAAGCTCTTCTTTATTGGTAAAAATATCATTTAAATTCCAATTTAAACTTTCATCACTAGTATTCTTCATTTTTATTTCCTCCAATTCAATTTTATGGAAAAATTTTATCATAAAAAATATAATTTATCAATTATATTTTTTAACCATAACAAAAAAAGAAGTACTAATTAAAGTACTTCCTCAAAATTCTAAATCCATAAAATATTTTCATTTTCAGTTCCAACACCAATAAATTTAACTGGAACTCCAACTACTTCTTCAATTCTCTTTATATATTTTTCAGCTTTTTCACACAAATCTTCTCTTGCACCAGCTTCTGATACATCATCAAATTTTCCTTCAAATTCTTCATATACTGGCGTACACTTTGATAAATATACTGGATTACTAGAATATTTTGTAGTAATCTTTCCATCATATTGATATGCTACACATAATTTAATTTTATCTAATTTTCCAACTACATCCAAATGATTGATAGCTAAAGCTGTTATTCCATTTATTTGAACAGCATATTTTAAAGCATTTAAATCAAGCCATCCACATCTACGTGGTCTTTTAGTAATAGATCCATATTCATGACCTAATTCTCGTATTCTATCTCCAATTTCTTCCTCGGCTTCTGTTAAAAATGGTCCTTCTCCATCTCTAGAAGAATATGCTTTTGCAACACCATAAACTTCATTTATATATTTATGATTTAATCCTGTTCCTGTTAAAATTCCACCTATCGTAGAATTTGAAGATGTAACGTATGGATAATTTCCGAAATCAATATCTAATAACGCTGCTTGTGCTCCTTCACAAATTATATTTTTACCGATTTCTAGCACTATCTGCTAAAAATGTAACTGTATCACACACATATTCTGATATTATTTCTGCATAATGAGAATATTCCTCTATTATATTTACCGCATCTATAGTATCTTTTCCATAAATTTCAAAAATCTTATTTTTAGATTCTACATTTCTTTTTACTAATTTAGCAAATTTTGAACTTACCAAATCTTGAATACGTATGCCACATCTTTCAAATTTATCACAATAAGCTGGACCTATTCCACAATTAGTAGTTCCTAATTTTTCTGCTCCTCTATTTTCTTCTAATAATTTATCCATAACAATATGATATGGCAAAACTACATGAGCTTTTTCACTTATTTTTAAGTTTTTAGTAGAATAACCATTTTCTTTTAATAAATTTATTTCATTTACTAAAACTTTTGGATCTATAACTACACCATTTCCAATAACTACTATTATGTTTTCATTTAATATAGTTGTTGGAATTAATCTAAATGGGCACTTTTTTCCATTTATTTCAACATTATGTCCTGCATTACTTCCCCCGTGTACATCTAACTACAATATCAGCATTTTTAGACATATATTCTATAATTTTTCCTTTACCTTCATCTCCTAAAAATCCGCCTAAAACAACATCAACCATTTTTGTACCTCACTTTACTAATATTACGCTTATATTATATATTAATGGTACAATTTGTCAATATATGAATTTCTTAAATTTTCAATTTATAAATTAAATTTTGTATAATATCCATTTACAATTGTTCCTATAGTTACTGTACCAGTTCCTCCTGCTCCTCCAGAGGTTCTGTAGCTTCCGCCACCCCAAACAGCTCCTCCACCAGTAACATTAAAAGTATTTTGTATACCTGAATCTATTTCATTTCTAATAAATAAATTTACAGATCCTCCTCCTGAACTTCCCCCGTGGATCCCAATCACCAACTGCTCCTAAACTTCCACTTGAATTAACTGTACCATTACCTAAAATATTATTTGATAAAATAATTAAAAGACCTCCAGTACCATTAGCTCCTCTAGCACCATATCCCGTTCCACCAGGATTACCAGCACCGACCTCCACCATTGTTCCCTGTACCTCCAGTTGCACCAGTGTCCGAACCCGCTGTACCAGGGCCTCCGTTGGCATCCACCACCACCAGTTCCACCTGAATACGAAGTCCCATTTCCTCCTTTTCCAGAAACACCTGCAGATCTGCCAGCTCCTGATCCTCCACCAGCTGTTGAACGACCGTGTTCCTGCTGCTCCAGAACGACCAGCGACTGGTTGTGTAATGCTCCCTCCTCTTACTGAAGCTCCTCCTACTCCTCCTACAGCTGGAATATATTCAAAATTACCTTCTAAATTTTTAAATAGATATACATTTTGACCAACCGCTTTTGCTCCTCTTGCTGTCATACTTATTGTTCCATTATTTGTTAATGTTCCTTCACAATATATATACATTCCTTTTGGTCCTCCATATCCACCGTGTACTTGCCACTGCTGTTAATGTTGTACCTTCTCCTATTTTTAAATCTCCTTCTATTTTTAATACTACTCCATTTTTTGCATATGCACTTGCTGTTGCTACATCTGCTTGATTTCCTACTGAATATGTTTTTCCATCAGTTGATACTGCAAAATCTGTTATTTCATTTATATCTGTTTCTACTTCATTTATCTTTACTTTTCCATTTGCCCCTAATTCCGTACTTAATTCTAAATCTCCATTTATTCTTATTACATTAAAATTATATACTTCTTCTTTATATACTGTTTCTTCTGTTATACTGCTTTCAGTTGTTCCTCTTACTCTTATCATTTTATTTCCATTTGTATCAATTACTGCTAATCCACTTAATATATCATCTCTTAGAGGAGCTGCATTTGTTACATCTCCTGTTATTTTTGTACTTCTTCCATTACTTGCTTTTATTCTAAATACATATTTTCCATTATCTGTTACCTTAAACATTTGTGAATTTTGTCCGATTACTTTCATCTTCTACTTCTTCTACTTTTGCTTTATCTATTGCTTCTATACTTTCTATTTTAGCTGTTCCTTTTACTTCTCCTACTACTTGTAATTTTACTTCTAATGCTATTTCATCTGTTGTTTTTAATATAACGGCCCCTGTTGGTTTTTCTCCTTCTATTTTCTTTCCTACTATTACATTATTTTCTTCATCTATTTCAAAACTATGTTCTTTATATTCTCCATCTATTGTTCCTCCTACTACATCCACATCTATTCCTTCTAACTCATTTAATGCATTTTCTATATCTTCTTTTGTTAATTCTTTTCCCACTTTATCTTGTTCCATTTGAAGGTTTGCTATTTTTAGTTGTATCTCTTCTTTTATTACTGCTCTCTCCGTTTCATCTGCTGCTTTCTGTGCTTTTTCTATTATTCCGTTCTTCTCCTACTATTGCATTTAGAGACACTCCGAGCTAAAATAAGCAGTATGATGATCGTGTTTTTATTCGCTTATGACGAATTTCTTGAAATAATCTTAATAAAAATAACTTGACATACTTATACTTAAAAATATATAATTACAAAAAAATTAGGAGAATATAAATGATTTTAAAATATGTTAATAAAACTAATAAATTTAAAAATATAAAACAAATTGCAAAGCAACATTTTAACATGTCTGAAAGATTAATTTTAAAACTAAAAAACAAACAATTAATATTTAAAAACGGAAATATTTGCAAGATTACTGATACTATTCTTCAAAATGACATAATTGAATTTAATCTTGAATATGATGAATTTTCTGATAATATTATTCCTACATATATTGATTTAAAAATTATATATGAAGATGATTATATGCTTGTAGTAGACAAACCACCATTTATTCCTGTTCACCCTTCTTTAAATTACTATGAAAACAGTTTATCCAATGGTGTAAAATATTATTTTAACAAAATAAACTTAAATAAAAAAATAAGACCTATAAATAGATTAGATAAAGATACTTCTGGAATTGTACTATTTGCTAAAAATGAATATATACAAGAAGCTCTTATAAAACAAATGTTAAATTCTAATTTTAAGAAAAAATATTTAGCAATATTAACTGGAGTTTTAGAAAACAAAAAAGGAACTATAAAAGCTCCTATATTAAGAAAAAAAGATAGTATTATTGAACGTGAAATAAATCCAAATGGTCAAAATGCCATAACTAACTTCTATGTTTTAGACACAAAAAATAATTTATCCTTAGTTGAATTTACTTTATTAACTGGTAGAACACATCAAATCCGAGTTCACTCAAAATACATTAATCATCCAATTTTAGGCGATTCTTTATATGGAACAAAAACTAACTTAATAAACAGACAAGCTTTACATGCTTACAAAGTTGGCTTTATTCATCCTATAACTAAAAAAACTATTTATTTAGAAACTGCTCTACCAGCTGATATAAAAAATGCCTTTTATAGATTCATATAATCTATATATTGATAAGCATTTATTATTAATGCTGGAAGCTCTCCTCCTACCATTTTATATTTTTTATCTATTTTAGCTACATAAATATCATACACATCTGTTAATTCTTGATCATTTCCGTTTATAGTCATTTCTACTTTTATTCTATATAGAGATTTTGTTTTTTCTATCTTTTCTACACTAGTAACTTTTCCTATTTTTATTGAACTACCTCCAAATATAGTAGTAAACCCCTTTTCCTCTTTACTTTTTAATTTTTCTATTTCTTGTTTTAATTGAATAAAAGTCTCATTTTTTTCAGCTTCATCATAAGCTTTATCAAATTCAGTATATTTTGATTCTTCTAAATTAGAAAGTGCATATAATCCTTTTATATCAACACAATTTACAGCCTCTGACCATTGTCCATTATTAAAGTATTTTTCAAAATCAGAAATAACATTTTCTGGTTTATTTAAATTAACCAAAAAATATATTGCAACTCCAGCAATAATTGCTATAGCAATAACTAATATTGCAATAATTGTTATTACTGTCTTTTTATTATTTCTATTTTTAATCACATTTCCATCTTCATCATATTGTATTTCTTCTTTCTTTTTTTGTAATTTCTTCTCTTTTTTAGCTTTCTTTAATTCTTCTTTTTCTTTTTCAAAATCATTATCTTCTTTTTGTTCTGGAATAATATCTTTTTTTTCTTCTTCCATTTATTTCTCCCCCTTTAACTTCAAATGTCCTGAAAATGTGATTTTCAGGACATTTTTATTAATAATTATTTAAAATTTTAGAATAAATAACTATATGCAGATAAAATTCCTCCACCTACTAAATAGTATTTTCCACCTTTTTTCATAACATAGTATGATGAAGTATTAGTCTCTTTATCTCCATCTTCTTTCATTTCAACTTGAGCTTTTACTTCCCATAAATTTTTACCAAGTTTTTTTACTTTTTTAATTTTTTTAACTTTAAATTTAGCTTTTGCATCATCTAATGAATCATTTATAGTATCATATGCATCATCTAATGAATCATCTAAATTTTCTTTTGCATCTTCCCATTCATCGCTATCTGTATAGTCTTTATATTCATCCCAAAAATCATCATAATCATCTTTATCTAATTTAGCAAATACATATACACCTGCCCAATCAACATTTTTAAATATTTTTTCAGCTTTTCTAGAATTCATTGCTGAATAAAATTTCTTTACAGCTTTTTTTGGGCTTCCAATAACTACATTAAAAACTAAAAATATTAATATAATAGCTATTATAATTCCTATAATTAAATTCTTTTTAGCTTTTAAAGTTTCAACTATTGAACCAGTTTTTGTTGTATTAGCATCTGCATTTTCATTAACATTTGCTTCTACATTTGTGTTAGCTTCTGTGTTTGTTTCTACAACATTATTATTGTTGTTATTTTCATTTTCTTCCATTTTAATCCCCTTTCACTAAATATTATGAATTTACTTTCACAATATTACAGTATTTTAATTGATATATACTTTATATAATAAATCTCAAATTTTGTCAATATTTTTCTACTTAAAAATATTTTTTATCATTCCTTGTCCATTTTTTGAAATAATTTCTAAAATAGCTCCATTTATTATAGGAATTTGTGGATCAATATGTCCGAATATCTGCATCACAAATAATAGGTATATTCAACTCACATAATGCTTCCTCTATCATTTGATAGTCTGATAATCCCATATCTTGTCTCATCATAAGTGGTCTTCCAAATATAATTCCATTACAATTTTCAAAATATCCACAATTTTTCATTTGCCACAATGTACAAAAAAGCTCTGGTGTATTCATTTCAAAAGCTTCCAAATACCATACTATACCATCATTTTTATATTTAAATATAAATTCTTTTACTTTATCATATTTTGTACCAATTAAACATTTTATTACATCTAAACATCCACCAATTGCTCTACCAGAAAATTTAATTTCTTCTTCATTTCTTAAATTAATCCATCTTACATTTTTTGTAAGATTATATTCTTCATATGGATCATATTCTTTAGGAACATCCCACCCATTAAATTCTTCACATTTTTCATAAGATGTTTGTACTATTTCTTTCTTTTGCATAAGTTTTATAGAATTTTCTAAGCTTATATGCCAATTTCTCATACCAAAACTTTTATATGTTGGTCCATAAATTGTAGCTATATCTAAAAATGTAGTAAACACATATGTTAAATTAGTTGAATCAGAATATCCTTGTATCCATTTAGGATCTATAGTTTTCATTTTCTCAAAATCTAATTCATCTAACACTTCACACAAAAAATTTCCTCCTTCAGCTATAATAATAGACTTTACTTTATCATTTTCCCATAAACTCATAAATTCTTTAGATCTTTGTTCTTTTGATGAGCTTCTTCCATTTAACTCAGTTCTAACATTTGAGGTTTCTATTACTTTATAACCTCTATTTTCAATATTTTTTTTAGCATTATCTGCCCTAAGAATATTTCTTTCTCCTGTAATCCCTCCTGATACTGCTGTAACCCCAATAAAATCTCCTTCATTTAAACTTTTAGGATATATCATTATTTTCTACCTCCTAAGTATAATTATAAAATAAAGTTTATTTTATTACAATATAAAATTTTTGTACCATAAATTAAAGTAATCCGAACGCATAACACTGAACGGAAACCACCTTCGTTATAACGATTTCCTCCTGCATCCCAACAACAAAATACTCCACAACTTAAACCCATACCAGAATTACCCCCACGCCTGAACCATGACCAAATTGCATTAGCAATTCCTGCATTATCATCATTCCAGTTAAGACTTGTTCCTAAATAAGTTTCCTTTGTTGCATCTCCTATTTTTCCTGTTGTATATATTACTGAACCATTCTTAGTTGCTGTTGTATTATAATACTTTGTTGCATATCTAGTACTTGGTACATTTGATGTTAAACCTAACCAACCATAAGTTTTAATATAATTATTATTATCTATACAATTGTATGCCGCTAAATGTTCATATGCCCCTCCACTCATATCATATACTCCATATGTATTTCCTGTTGTACTTTGGGCTGTGTTTACTATATACGCTGTTCCTGAACCTCCTCCTGTATAGAACAAATTATTAGTATTTATTTCTATTTCATTTCTATTTCTCCCATATATACTATGTGTTAAATATGCTACTGCTCCCCATTCACTATTTTTTATCATATGGCTATTCATAAAATTTGTATTTCCGTCTTCTCTTGTTTATCCTGCAAAACCGTATGTTGCCTGTCTTGCACTTGTATACTGCTCTCCTACTGTTTGGTTTCTTTGGTTTGATACTCCAAATGTACTCTTTAATGTTGTTCCTGTTCCACTCATTTCATATTTGGCTATCCAAAATCCTGCTAAATTTTCACTCCATCCTCCTCTATCATAATCTGGTAGAGCTGTTCCGTCTTTTGCTGTTTTTTCTGTATCTTTCATAAACGATGGATGTACTATATATAAATTTCCATCTTTTCCTTTTACTGTTTCTACTCCTTCATCTAATTTATATTTTACCTTTCCTGTGTCTGCTATCCATAATCCATATCCATCATAATATCCTACTGGATCTTCTACTCCATCTTTATAATATGTTATTCTATATGCATATCTTGGTATCCATACAAAATAACTCTCATTTGCTGTTTTTGCATTTGCCCATTTACTTGTTTTATGATCTCCTTCTCCTCTTGTATAACTATACCAGTTACTATTTACATCTGCATCTACAAACTTTTGCTCTTCTTCTGACCAGGTTTGCGGTGTCATTGACTCTCCATTTGCTGTTAGTACTGGTGCATTTGGTTTTTCTATTATATTATTATTTGTATCTAACCATATGATATCTATTTTTCCTGAGTCATTTGTAAATTCTATTGTGCTATCAGCCTCTATACTTTCATCTGGCTTTAGTCCTCCAATTGCTCCTTCACCATCTTCTATAAACTCTCCGTTATATATCTCTGATACTGCTATTTCATATACTCCATATTCTTCTTTTGTATTTAACTTCATTTCTTTTAAGTCTTCATTCCATTCTACTATATCTGGTACTTCTTTAAAATATTTATCTAATACTTCTTTTAACTGACTTTTACTTATTCTATTATCTAAGTTTTCTGTTTGGTATCCTGCTATCTCTGTTTTACTTTCTTCTATTATTTCTGCTCTATCTGTTTTCATACCTGCTGTTTTTGACTTCTTTATTATACTATTATCTCCCATTAATAAATTTATTGATATTCCTGCTAATATTAATAGCACTATTATTGTTATTATCAATGCTATTAGTGTTATTCCGACTTTTATTTTTCATCTTTTGCTTTCCTCCATCTTTTCATTAAGTATGTTACTTAAGGAAATTTTTTATATTATAAATTTACTAATAAAAAACAAAAAAGTCAATGATTTAATAGAAAATACTTATTTTAAGTTTTAACTAAAAGTTAATTAATAAAAAATAGAAATTTTTAGTAATATCAATATTTATAGCCATTTAATTTTTCCTTAAGTAACATACTTAACGAAATTTTTTAACTTTTTTCTATATTTTTTTC